>JAGRHX010001005.1 GCA_020444775.1 Gammaproteobacteria bacterium | reverse complement strand
GTGCTTAACATTTGCGCCAGTCGGGTCAATCGCGGGGAGTGACGAGTACTTCGATGTTTGCCACCTGTCCCCGCTGCGCAACGGTATTCAGGGTGAATGCGGCACAGCTGCGGCGTGGCCACGGCGAGGTGCGTTGCGGTCACTGTAGAGAGGTCTTCGACGCCGTTGCCACTTTGACCGACGAGATGCCGGGGAGCGCGCCGCCATCCGCGACGCACGGGCTGCTCGGTGCCGAGGCGACCAGTGAGGCGACCAGTGAGGCGACCACTGGGGCGATCAGTGAGGCGATCCAGCAGGCGGAGCAGCTCACGGACGCGGCTCCGGCGCCGTCGCCCAGCGCTCGCGAGGGGCAAGCGGAGCCGACCGGGTACCCTGCATCCGATCTGTTTCGGGTGCTCGATCCGTGCGACTCCATGGCAGGGGGCGATCGGACAAGCGATCGGATTGAGCAGACCGACACGACGCCGAGCGAAGAATCGACCGTCGCCACCCCCGTCGCGGACCAGGCCTCGAGCGCATCGTCTGCTGCTCTCGAGGCCGTCACCGAGCCGGTGCGAGATCGGTTCGTGATCATCGACCCCCCAACCGATAGCGCGACGCGCAACCGGGCGACGGACATCCCCGCGACGGACACACAGGCGGAAGTCCCCCAAGCTCGTCACGGCCTGGTCGAGTTCGTGAGTTCGGCTGATCCGGAGTCTGACGATCCGCAGGCTGGGCCGCGGACCGGGCCCGACGTGCCGGCGCCGCCGGTCGGGTCCGGGGTCCCGATACGCCAGACCAGCACCGGCGCCCCGGCAGCGCAGCAGACGGCAGCCGACAACGCAGGATCCCCGGTGCCGCTGCCGGAGGCGTGCGACAGCACGGTCGCTGCCCCTGGACTTCCGCCCGACGCCGCCGAAGGGACGGTGGTCAGTGTGGCTGCGGGCGCGTCCTCGCGCCAGCATCTGGCTGCCGACCGACCGGCCAGCACGCCCGGCGATACGCGCAACGACGCGTCGCCGCCCGCGGTCGGCAGTGAATCGGCGCCGATGCATCGGCGTATTCCGACCGGGCTTGGCGCCGCCAGCAGCATCGCCGCGTTGGAAGCACCGTTTCTGCAGCCGCGATCGGCGAGCCCGTGGCGCAGTATCGGGTGGGTGACGCTGGCGTTGACCCTGCTCGTCGGCCTGGGTCTGCAATACGTCTGGTTCCACCCGCTCTCCACGATCAGCCGTTATCCACAGTCGGTGCCGTTGGTGCAGGACCTGTGTCGCTTCACCGGGTGCCGTCTGCCGGATCGGCGCGCTCCGGACCGAATCGCCATCCTCAGCCGCGACGTTCGCATTCATCCCCGCCATGACGGGGTGTTGATGGTGACCCTCGCGGTGCGCAACGAGGCGGACTTCGCACAGGCCTGGCCGTGGCTGCGACTGACCCTGTTCGACGTCCGTGGCCAGGCCCTGGCGACGCGGACTTTTGCCCCCTCCGAATACCTGTCTCGCGAGGTCAGCGCGGACGAGAAGTTGGACCGGGGGGCGAGCGCGCAGATCACCTTGCAGCTGCTGGCGCCGGAGGAACCGGCCGTGAGCTTCGAGTTCTTGTTCCTCTGAGAAAGGCACCGACCGCGAAGGTGTGGCTTTGCCACGGCCCTGCTTGCCGGTAATATCTGGTCGCCTCAATCACGCTCGGTGTGGCCGGAGCCGGCCGAGGGACACTGGAAGCAGCATGCAGATCGGGGCAATCCCTCTCGACAACCGCATCATCGCCGCGCCCATGGCCGGCGTTACCGACCTGCCGTTTCGGCGTCTGTGCCGACGGCTCGGCGCGGCCATGGCCGTGGCAGAGATGGTCAGTGCCGACCCGAGCCTGCGGCAGACGCGTAAGAGCCGGCTACGTCGGGTGCACGTGGACGAGGCGGCGCCACGCGCGGTTCAGATCGCCGGCTCCCGACCGGAGCAGCTGGCCGACGCGGCCCGCTACCAGGTCGACCAGGGCGCGCAGATCATCG
>JAGRHX010001004.1 GCA_020444775.1 Gammaproteobacteria bacterium | reverse complement strand
CGTGTCGGTGACGGATGCCTGCATCGACTGGCCGACTACCGAGCGCTGTCTGCGCGAGTTCGCCGATCGACTGGCCGCGCGCCCGTCGGGCGCCGCGCTGGCGTCCGCCGAAGCCGGCGAGCAGCCCGAACCCGCGGTGCCGGCCTGCGCCTGAGCCACCATGGATCCGCCACAAGGCCTGGCATCGGCTCGCAACGAGCGCGCGCGCTCGTCGACGTCGCGCCGCCATCGCCGTGGTTCAAATCCACGCTGCAAGTCGCTATGGTCGCCTGGAATGGCTCGAGACCCATGAGGCAATGCCATTCCCGGCCGCCTTCAGCCCGGCCCCTCGGCGAGCAACGCACCTGTACGCCGACGAGCCGATAGATGCAGCAGGATCGGCAGCTACCGCTTCCTGTACATCTTCACCTCGAAGGACGTCCGTTGGCAGATGCAGGGTGGCGACTCCTGGGTGGGCCGAACGAGCCATGGAAGCCGCCCTCGGCGATTGGATCGAGGCGATTCCTGGCCCACAATCACCGAGGCTCACGATCTCTTCGGAGCAGCGGCAAACGGCGCACCAGCAGGAGGTTCCCATCATGGCATCGCAACCGGAGCAGGTACCCGGGCAGGTCGAGGAGCTGCCCTGGCAGTGGCAGGAGCAACGCTGGCGTCAGATCGTCGACAAGGTGCGCGCCGGACGCTCGCTGAAGCCACACACTTGGAAGGACGGCGCGCGGGTCGCGGTCGCGCTGTCCTTCGATTCGGACCACGAATCCACCACCTTGCGCTGGGCGGACGAGTCTCCCGGCCGGCTCTCGCAAGGGCAGTATGGCAATCGGGCGGCGATCCCGCGGATCCGGCGTCTGCTCGATCGATACGCGGTGCGCGCCAGCTTCTTCGTGCCCGCGGTGATGGCGATGCTGCATCCCGACGAGCAGCGCGCGCTGGCCGACGATGGCCATGAGATCGGTATTCATGGCTGGATCCACGAGCTCAACAGCAAGCTGTCCAGGGACGACGAGCGCGATCTGCAGATGCGCGCCGCGGACACCCTGGAGCGGATCAGCGGGCAACGACCGGTCGGCATCCGTACCCCGTCCTGGGATTTCTCCCCCAACACCCTCGCCATCAGCCGCGAGATGGGTCTGCTCTACGACTCCTCGCTGATGGCCGACGACGAGCCCTACGAGCTGCTCGAGGATGGCAAGCCCACCGGGATGGTCGAGCTGCCCGTCGAGTGGATCCGGGACGACGCCGTGTACTTCAACATGGACCGCTTCTCCAGCCTGCGTCCGTATACGCCACCGTCGTCGGTGCTCGAGATCTTCCGCAGCGAGTTCGATGGCGCCTACCAGGAGAACGGTCTGTTCCTGCTGACGATGCACCCGCACATCATCGGTCATCGTTCACGCATGCCGGTTCTGGAAGAGCTCATCCAGTACATTCGCGGTCACGAGTCGGTCTGGTTCGCCACCCACGCCGAGATCGCACGGTATTGCCTCGATAATGCCTGACCGTCAGTGACGAAACGGAGGAAGCGCCCATGCCGCTGCAATGGTCACACGCCGTGCTCTACGTCGCGGATCTGCCGTTGATGCTCGACTTCTATTGTCGGGTGCTGGGCTTCGAGCAGACCGACCGGGGCAAGCTGAACGAACGCCCCGCGGAGATCGTGTTTCTCAGTCAAGCGCCCTACGAGCATCATCAGCTGGCGCTGGTCCCGACCCGCGCCGCCGGTGGCGAATCGGACAATCTCGCCCACCTCGCCTTTCGCACCGACGATCTCGCCAGCCTGCGCGAGCTCATCGGGGCATTGCAGGCCGAGAACGTGGACCTGCGACCGGTCTCGCACGGCAATACCTGGTCGGTCTATCTGCAGGACCCCGAAGGCAACGGTCTGGAGCTGTTCTGCGACACGCCCTGGCACGTCCGGCAACCGGCCGGCATACCTTGGGATCTGGAGCTATCCGACGATGCCCTGCTCGCCTGGACCGAACGCACGTTCAGCGGCGAACCCGGCTTCGTGCCGCGCGAGCGCTACTACCCACGCTCGGGCGCGGCCACCACGTCGAGCTGAGCGGCGCATGCTTCACGGCGCACGCGGGTCGGGTCAGCGCCCGGCCCGCGCGAGCTCCTCGGCCATCATCTTGCGCATCACGAACTTCTGCACCTTGCCGGTGACGGTCATCGGGAAATTGTCGACGAAGCGGATATAGCGTGGGATCTTGAAGTGCGCGATGCGGCCCTTGCAGAAATCCTTGATCTCCGCCTCGTCTGCCTGTGCCCCGGGCCGTAGCTTGATCCAGGCGCAGACCTCTTCGCCGAAGCGCTCGTCCGGCACGCCGATGACCTGCACGTCCTCGACCTTCGGATGGGTGAACAGGAACTCCTCGATCTCGCGCGGGAAGATGTTCTCGCCGCCGCGGAT
>JAGRHX010001003.1 GCA_020444775.1 Gammaproteobacteria bacterium | reverse complement strand
CCTCCCCGGTGGGTCAGGACCAGGCCCGTGCCCGACTCGGCGCACAGCTTCGCGCCGCCGTGCCGTTGCTGGATCAAGGACGTCAGGCGCTGAACCGGGCGCTGCTCGCGCTTCGCGACGACGCGCCGCGCGCGGCGCTGGCCGGTCAGTCCGAGGCCATCGCGCGCTTGTCCGAGGCGCGCGAGCATTTCCTGGATCTGCGCCAGCTGATCGAGCTCGTTCACGCCCGGGAGCGAGGCGTCGCGGCGGCCCTGGCCGAGCCCGGTTCCGAGGTCGGCGAGGGGTCGGAGAACGAACCGCCTCGGATCGCCGATGCCCTGCTCGAGGAACACGCCCGGAACGTGGAACGCAGTGCCAGACTCGGACCGATGATCACCGACGAGGCACTGAGCGCGGCATCCGGCAACGGTGAGCAACCGGCCGCCAGCGGTGGCGGGCAATCGCCACAGGCGCAGCAGCTGCAGCAGGCCTACACGCTGTGGGGTGATGCGCAGCAAGCGATGTATGCTGCCCAGACGCGAATCGAGGATTGGCATCGACGGCTGCAGGAGGAGACCACGAATCTGGTGCAGCAAGATCCCGCGCAGCTGCGCGAGCAGGCCGCGGAGCAGGCGCAAGACGCGCTCGACGCGTTGACCGCGCTACGCAGGCTCTTCTTCAGCCTGCTCGAGCATCTGAAGGACACCGCTTCACGTCAGCAGGAGCTGCTCGATCGCACGGATGGCCTGGAGGCCGAGTCAGGGAGCCTCGACACGACGGCAATGCGGGCACGCGCCGGACCGTTGGCAATCGAGCAATCCGAGCTGGCCCGGATCAGCACCGAGCTGGCCGATGCCTTCGCCGCGCAGGCCGAGCAGTCCCTGCCGGCGCCGACCACGGATCAGCAGACCGCCGCCGACAGCGGCGCCCACGACAATCCAATGCAGGCACGCTTGGAAACGGCCGGGAAGCTGGTGGGCGAGGCGCAGACGGACATGCAACACGCGCAGGGCCTGCTCGAGGCGAAGACCATCCAGCCACAGCCGCTGCGCGAGGCGCAGACCGCGGCGCTGGACAAGCTTGCCCGGGCAATCGCGCTGTTCGATGAGGACCGGCAGAATCCGCAGCCACAGGACTCCGGTCAGTCGCAGGATTCGGACGGCCAGCAGGACGAGCAGTCGGGCCAGCCAGCAGACCAGGGCGAGGACGCGGCACAGTCGCCAAGGGAGATGGCCGAGCGCGGCGATCTGGAGCGGCTCCTGCAAGGGGTACGCGACCGGGAGGCGCGGCGACGCGAATCCAGGGCGAATCACCGGGGCTCCGGTGGCTATGAGACGGTGGAGAAGGACTGGTGACAAGCATTCGGCGTTGGTTGTCCCGGCTCCGGCTCGCACTCACCCTGTCGCTGCTTGCGGCGGGCTCGATCGCGCATGCGCAGCGGGTGATGGTGCAGACCACGCCGGAGCCGCATTACGCGGGGGTGGCCATCGAGCTCAACGTGGTCGCGGACGGCTTCGAGGAGACGCCACAACCACGCATCGAGGCCGGCGAGCCGAGCCGTGGCGACCTGCAGCTGGTGGGCGTGGCACCCAACATCAGCACCAGCATCCAAATCGTCAACGGACAGATGAGTCAGTCAAAGACGGTGCGCTACGTGTTTCGCTACCGTTTCATGGCCGACCAGCCGGGCGTCGCGCGCATACCGCCCTTCGTGGTCAGCCAGGACGGCAAGCGGGCCACCAGCGCGCCAGTGCAGCTCGAGCTACAGTCGGTGGCCATCGACGATCAACAGCGTGTACGCGTGGTCCTGCCCGACAAGCCGCTCTGGCTGGGCCAGCGTGGCAAGGTGCTGCTGCAATGGTGGCTGAAGCCGGAGATGGCCGAACGGGTCATCGACCACCAGATGGTCGTGCCGCTGTTCGACCACACCGATCTGTTTCGATTCGAGGACGAGAGCCAGACCGATTCACGCACCCGTCTGCAGATCTCGACCCAGCAGGGACGACTCGAGCTGCCGGCGGACATTCTGCGCCAGAACGATGCGAACGGCACCTTGTTCCTGGTGGTGCAGGCCGAACGCACGCTGATTCCGATCAAGCCCGGCACGGCCGAGATCGAGCCGGCCTCGATCGTCACCGAGGAAGCGGTGCGCTGGCGTCGCGGCTTCATGGGCAGTCGCGAGCCTGCCCAGGTGCGTCGCACCCGGGCCGTCGACGAGCCGCTGTCGCTGAGCGTGCGCGCCTTGCCACAGGCTGGCAGACCGGCCAGCTT
>JAGRHX010001002.1 GCA_020444775.1 Gammaproteobacteria bacterium | reverse complement strand
TGCACGAAGGCATGACGGAGGGGGCGGACGCTCAGGTCGATCCGTCCGAGCCGGAGCCGGAGAGTGACGGTCGTGCGGTGGTTGCGCGGACCGTGTTGGGTGCCGTTATAGGCGCACTGCTCTATCTCCTGATTGACGCGGCCAATCTGGTGCCGAGCAATCCGGGCGGCGGCGTGTTGATGTTGATGACCGGCATCGGCGCGGGCGCGGGGGCATTGTTCGCGCTATGGTGTCTGATGCGTGATGCGTGTAGCGGGAACTGAGCGCGCAGGGGGTCGAAGCGGATCCGACGGCCTTCGGCTTCCTCTACCGACGCGGTCGACCGGTGCCCTGATGCCACGCTCACGACTCCCGCGCACAGGCACTCGACGCTCGGACCATCATGATAAAACGCGCTCTGCACCTGCCTCTCATCGTGATGGCGTTCACCAGCGCCGCGATGGTCGTGCTCCTGTCATTCATCATGGTGGGCACCGCGACCCGTAACCTGGAACGTTTCGAGGCGGCCTCGAGCCAGCTCGCGCTGCTCAGTGAGCTGGAGGCCGCCGCGCGGGCGATCGTCAGCGCTTCCACCCGCGATGACAGCGAGGTGTTGGAGGGCGCCCTGTCACGCCTGGACGAGGACCGGCGTACCACGGTCCGCGCCGCGGGCCACCAGCTCGAGGGCATGTTCAGGCCACAAGCCGATCGCTGGGGCTCGGCCGCAATCATCCGAGCCAACACCCTGAAGACACTGTCCCGGCAGGCGGAGACCGAGTGGTGGCTGACGATTGTGCTCGGCGTGGTGCTATCCGGCGGCATCATCATCCTGTTCATGCAGCTTCGACGCCACGTGCTGATTCCGCTGGACGTGCTCAATCGTCTACTCAACACCATGTCCAGACGCCGCTACGAGCTGGCCGAAGAGGCCGATGGCAGCGGCGTGCTGCGACCGTTGTTCGAGAGCTACAACGAGATGGTGCGGAGAATCCGTACCGCCGATGAGGCGCACTCCCAGCGCGAGGCGGAGCTGCGCAAGGAGCTGCACAACGCGACACGTACGCTCATCCAGCAGCATGGTGCGCTGACGCGCGGGCAGCGACTGGCCGCGACCGGCGAGCTGGCGGCGCAGGTTGCGCACGATCTGCGTAATCCGCTCGCCGGTATCCTCGCCGCACTACAGAACCTTCGACTCGATATCGAGGATCCGGACCACCAGGAGCGTCTGGAGATCATCCAGGACGAGGTCAAGCGCCTGGCCAGACAGCTGAACGGGCTGGTGGACGCGGCCCGGCAGAATCCCGAGCAGTCCTCACGGGTGAGGCTTGCGGACACCGTCGATTCGCTGCTTGCATTGGCGGGTTATCAGGTGGGTGATCATATCGAGCTGGTGCAGGAGGTGCCCGCGGAATTGAGTCTGGTCGTGCCAGAGGGCGGACTGCGCCAGGCTCTATTGAACCTGGTCCTGAACTCGGCGAATGCCATCGGCGACGCCGAAGGCTGCATCCGCATTGCCGCGACCGCCGGACAGGGCACGGTCCGAATCAGTGTGATCGACGATGGTCCTGGGTTCAGCGATCAGGCGCTGAGCGCCGGGTTACGCGCCTTTGCCAGCTATCAGACCGGTGGTACCGGTCTGGGGCTGGCCGCGGTGCGGCGTTTTGCGGTCGATCTGGGCGGTAGCATCTCGCTAGAGAACGGTGAGGAGGGTGGTGCCGTCGTGACGCTGTCACTCCCGAGCGGCGCCGACGAGGACAAACGGTAGAAGCACATGAACGATACGCTGCTCATCATCGAAGACGAGCGTTTGCTGGGTGCCGAGCTGAAGCGCTATTACGGCAAGAAGGGTTGGGAGGTGGAGCTGGTCGGTTCGGCGGCGCACGCACGGCAGCGGCTGATGGATCTGGAGAATCCACCACTGGTGGTGCTGTCGGACATGAACCTGCCAGACGGCAACGGGCTGGATCTGCTCGAGGAGTCACAGCGTGTTGGCGCACGTGCCGAATGGGTGTTCCTGACCGGCTATGGCAGCGTCCCTGACTCGGTGCGCGCGTTGCGGCTGGGTGCTTGCGACTACCTCGAGAAACCCTGCGATCAGGATCGGCTCGACGTCGTCATCAACGCCGCCGCGCGAAGCAGCCGGGCGCATCGTCGGCTCTCCGAGCAAAGTGAGCAGCGCAGCCGGCGGTTCGGACCCGACGCCTTTCTCGGCAGCAGTGACGCGGCGAGCAAAGCGCGTCTGATGCTGGAGCGATTGAGCTCGGTACCGTTCAGCTCACTCATCATCACCGGTGAGACCGGGACCGGCAAGGGCCTGGCGGCGCGCATCCTGCACCACAGCGGCGCGCGTGCGGCCGAGCCGTTGGTCGAGGTGAATTGCGCGGCACTACCGGCCTCGCTGCTGGAGTCCGAGCTCTTCGGGCACGAGGCTGGCGCGTTCACCGGCGCCAAGGGGCGTCGCAAGGGACTCTTCGAGCAGGCCCATGGTGGGACCCTGTTCCTGGACGAGATCGGAGAGATGGACATCGAGCTGCAGTCCAAGCTGCTGTCGGCGATCGAGGATCGCAAGATCCGCAGGCTCGGCGGTGAGCGAACCATCGATGTGGACGTGCAGATCATCGCGGCCACCAACCAGGATCTTCAGGCCCGAGTGTCGGCTGGAGAGTTCCGTAGCGACCTTTTCCATCGATTGAGTGCTTTCGAGATAGAGCTGCCGGCGCTGCGCGACCGAAAGGAGGATCTGGAGGCTCTGGTGCCGGCACTGATCGAGGAGTTCAACGCGACCGCCAATCGACGCGTGCGTAACGTCGGTGCATCCGTGTGGAGCGCGCTGCGTGCGCACAACTGGCCGGGCAACATCCGCGAATTGCGCAATGTCATCGAGCGCATGGTGCTGTTCGCCGATGGGGAGGA
The DNA here is from genome assembly GCA_020444775.1 of Gammaproteobacteria bacterium. The sequence goes on along the minus strand of JAGRHX010001002.1, from coordinate 3,736 downwards.
TTTTCCCGCGGACTGGCTGCAGCTCAAGGCGCCGTCCATCGCCGACCCGACCGAGCTGGTGGATGGCGACCGGGTGACCATTCCCCTCGATGGCAGCATTGCCCTCGAAGACATGGATAGGTTGATCATCCAGACGGCGCTCGACCGCAACGACTTCAACGTCACGGCCACCGCGCGCGTGCTCGGCACTACGCGCGAGACCTTGCGCTACAGGGTGCAGAAGTACGGGCTTGCGCAGATGCAGGATGCCGAGCAGGACTGAGACGCGGCGCGGGTGCGGCAAATGCGCCTGACGCGGCTCATATGATCCCCATGTCTTTCCCGGACGGCTCGGTAGGTCTGCGGAAACTGCCGTAGAATCAAGAAGCTGGGGCCTTGGCACGATTCCCGCTCGATGAAGGTGAGGATTCGGCGCGTTATCGCATCGAGTCGGTACCCTTGCAATCGAGGAGATCGTGATGTTCAAGAAGACAGTGCTGGCCGCAACCTTGGGATGCATTCTGGTCGGTTCCCAGGCGATGGCCGCGAATGAGCAATATTCAGATACCTGGCTGGAAGCCTCGTTGACCACGGCCTACACGCTCAACCGACACCTCAATCCCTTCGAAATAGACGTCGAGGTACGTGATGGTGTCGCCCATCTGCAAGGCAGCGTCGATTCCGAGGTCGAGAAGGATCTGGCCGCGCAGATTGCGCTGGGTCTGGACGGCGTGCAACGCGTCGACAATGGTCTGGTGGTCGAGCCGGGCACCGAGCGGCGAACGCAATCGGACAGCTTCGCTCGAACCTTCGAGGATGCCAGCATCACCGCGCGTGTCAGGTCGCAGCTGATGTGGAACTCCGGTACCGATGGTCTGCAGATCAAGGTGTCGACCGAAAATGGTGTGGTGTCGTTATCCGGTCCAGTGGAATCGGCCGCGGAGCGTTCCCTGGCGCGTGAGATCGCCTCTGGCACCGCCGGCGTGCTGGATGTGCGTGACCGGATGACGCTGCGTGAGGCCTCCGCCGAGAAGGATGCCGCTGCAGGTGGGACCGGTCTGGTCGATGCTGTCGGAGCCGCCGGACGAGAGGTCGGTGACGCGTGGTTGAGCACCAAGGTCAAGAGTGCGTTGCTGTACAGCCGCCGTGTGGACGGGCTCGATATCGATGTCCAGACCGAGGCCGGCGTGGTGACACTGACCGGCAGCGTGTCCGACGAATCGGAGCTGAACCGTGCGATGCGCATTGCCCGCGGGATAGATGGCGTGAAGAGTGTGCGTAGCCAGCTCGAGGTCAGTGGTGAGAAATCCAGCTGAGCGGTTCCGCCCGGGATGCCAGCAACCAGGCCAGGCATGGTGGTCGTTCGGACCACCTCAGCGCGCATAGAGACCTGCGCCAGCGGCCGCTGGCGCAGGTCTTGCTCGCTGTGAGGGTACCCGCGGGGCGAAGGCGACCTGCGGACGAAGCAATCCGATCAACCGGGCAAATCTCCTGGGAAAAAGGACTAAAGTGGCCTCGAAATGGGCCGATATCCCTGTCTGTGCGCAGAGCCGGTCTCTACAATAGGTGGGTGGTCGACAATGGCCCGGTACCACGCCCGGTACCTACGGAACCGGCCCACCTGTCTTGCGCCCGGCGCAGATTGGGGAGGTGCCAGATGCTGATGGCCCCACTGTCCGTAAGTATGGACGATCAGGATTTCACCGACACGCCTTTGAATGCGTTCACCGCGCTGCCCGCCTCGCGTTTCGAGCGATACGCGAGGATGGCCCGGCGTCTGTTCGACGTGCACGCAGTGCAGGTCAGCTCGCTCGACATCAACCAGCTGTGGCTGGGTGACCCACCCGTCATGCCGCTGGACGGCGCCCGCAAGCGCCGTGCGCGGGTCAGCGGCGGCCGACGCAGGCCGGCGTTGAAGGTGGTGACACCACAGGCGGCACCGGCGGCCAGCAGCGCGCCCGAACTATTGATCATCGACGATGCGCTTGCGGATCGGCGTTTCAGCGACCGACCGATGGTCTGTGAGTCACCACACGTACGCTTCTATGCCGGACAGCGGTTGCGCGGGCCGAACGGTGAGCCGTGCGGCACCTTCTTCATTCACGACCCGCGACCACGCACCCTGGCGAGTGATGAGCTCGAGCTGTTCACGGATCTGGCCCACGTGGTCGAACGTGAGCTGGCGATGCTGTCACTGGCCACGGTCGATGAGCTGACCGGGCTGTCGAATCGGCGTGGGTTCATCATGCTCGCCGAATCAGCGCTGTCGGTGTGCCGGCGCAAAGGCACGCAGGGTACCTTGCTGTACATCGATCTGGATGGCTTCAAGGGCATCAACGACCGCTTCGGACACGCCGAGGGTGACGCGGCGCTGAAGTCCTTCGCGGAGATCCTGACCGAGGTGTTCAGGGACTCCGACGTTATCGCGCGGCTGGGTGGGGATGAGTTCTGCGTGCTGCTCGCGCATACCGCGCCCAGTGCGGCACGCCACGCGCTGAACCGCTTCGCCGCGACCGTCGCCGAGCTGAATGCGCGCTCGGCCCGTGGTTACGAGCTCGCCTACAGCGTCGGCGTGGCGAGCCTCGAGGAGATCCATGTGGGCTCCGCGACTACCGATGTGGCGGCGCTGATGGAACGTGCCGACGCAAAGATGTACGTGAGCAAGCAGTCGAAAGGGTAGGCGAGCGGCTCAAACGCTGCTCGGACCGGCCTCGGCACGCAGGCTGGCCTGCATCTGTCGCGTCTCCTCGCACAAGCCACGGAGCAGCCGGTTCAACCAGTCCTCTATGAGCAACGGCGCGTCCGCCTCGACGATGCAGGTCAGACGGGTATGACGCGGCACGCCGAGTGGCCAGCTCGGCAGCAGCTCGACGGGATGGAACACGTGCTGGGCGCCGTGCAGCACGGCGGGCTGATGTTCGTGTCCGGCCAGCGCCACCAGACCCTTGATCCGAAGCAGCCGTTCACCCAGATGCTCAGCGGCGCACTGGATCAGCAACGTCAACGCGGGGCCCGGTAACGGTCGGGGGCACTCGAGCATGAAGCTGGCGAAGCCGTGTGCATGCGCGTGGTCGGCGTGGTGATGGTCGTGGTGATGCGCATCGGCGCTATCGGAGTCATCCGGCCGGCCATGCCGCTGGTCTTGGTCGGCAACCCGCCCGGCGCCGTGGATGGTCGTGTGCGCTGGTCGATCGCCAAACAGCTCGGCCGGGTCCAGCGGCTGGTCCGGTCGTACGCGCAGACGTGTGGCTTCGGAGTTGAGCTCGTCAAGCCGCGCGAGCAGCGCGGCGGGCGGTTCGGTCAGATCGGTCTTGGTCAGCAGCAGACAGTCGGCGAGGACCACCTGGCGGCCGGCCTCCCGGAACCGGTCGAGCGTGCCGAGCCCGTTGGCCGCGTCGACCGTGGTCAGCATTCCGGCTGCATGCACCTGCTCGGCGAGCAGCGCATCGGTGGCGAGCAGGTTGAGGATCGGGTTGGGATCGGCAAGCCCCGTGGTCTCGATGATGATGCGCGAGAAGGGCGGACACTCGCCGCGCGAGCGTCGGGCGAGCAGATCGGCGATCGTGCGTGCCAGATCGCCACGCACGGTGCAGCAGACGCAGCCACCGGAGAGCTCGATGAGCTGCTCGTCGCTGCCGCGCACCAGCAGGTGGTCCAGGCCGACCTCGCCGAACTCGTTGACGATCACCGCGGTGTCGGCCAGCGAGGTCCCGACCAGCAGACGATTCAGCAGGGTGGTCTTGCCGCTGCCCAGGAA
>JAGRHX010001001.1 GCA_020444775.1 Gammaproteobacteria bacterium | reverse complement strand
ATGGTCGGCATGGCGGTGAACCAGGATGGTCTGGTGCGGGCCACCTCGAGCGTCTCGCTGAACGGCTCGGTGCGTCTGGTCGCGCAGGACATGGGCGGCACGCCCGCTTTCACCGCGGCGGTGCCCAAGCGCCCTATCTCGGACCGCGCCGGTGAGCTCAAGCTGGGCAGCGGTAGCCTCACCGAGGTGCTGCCCGAGATCGGCACCGCCACCGCGGCCGATGCTCAGAATCAGAGCCCGTCCTCGATATCGCTGCTCGGCAGGCGTGTGCAGGTTGGCGCGGGTGCCACGGTACGGGCCACGGGCGGCGAGATCCGTATGCAGGCGGTGACCAATCCGAACGCCTCGACGCTTGGCAACGTGGCAAGGCCCGGTGCGGCCGCGCCGGAGATCCTCATCGACAATGGAGCCCTGGTCGATGTTTCCGGCGACCGCAGCACGTTGGTGTCGGTGGCGCGAAACTTCGTCGCGGTCGAGGCTCGTGGCAACGAGCTGGCCGACGCGCCGCTGCAGCGGGACGGTCCGATCCGTGGCCAGAGCCTGGTCATCGACACGCGGGTCGGGACACCGTTCCTGCGTCTTGGTGGTGCGGCAACCAGCATCGAGCGCAGCGCCGCCGAGCGTCTATCCGCGGGCGGCCGTATCTCACTGGCCTCGGAGGGCCGGGTCACGCTCGCCGCGGGGGCGGTGGTCGACGTCAGTGGCGGGCAGGTGAGCTATAGCGGCGATACGGTGTCGACCAGCCAGCTCGTGACCGCGGAAGGCCGGGTGGTCGACATCTCGGAGGCGGATCCGAACGTCGAATACGCCGGCGTGCTCGGCGAGTACGCCATCGACCATGAGAAATGGGGTGTGAGCGAGGTGTTCCGCTCCGCCTTCAGCCGTTTCGAGCCCGGCTATGTGGAAGGCAAGGACGCTGGTGAGCTGCGGATCCAGGCGCCCCAGATATCGTTCCAAGCAGAGCTGCGCGCCAGCTCGACCAGCGGATCCAATCAGCGCGTCCGCCCCGTCGCCTCGAACGGCACGCCGGCCTTTGCCCGCCCCTACGACCAGGTACCGTTGGGTGGCCTGCTGCAGCTCGATCTGCTGAACGGCGACCTGCCGGACCTGACCATCGGCGACGCGGACAAGTCACCGGCAGTGGAACATGGGCATCCCCAGCCCGGGGCGGCCGCGGTGGTGTTGTCCAGCGACCTGCTCGAGTCCAGCGGACTCTCCAGACTACGACTGAACAATGCCGGACGCATCGTCATCGACCGTAGCCTCGATCTGCCCGCCTTTGGTGCGATCGATCTCGCGGGCAGCCAGGTGCTGGTGCTGGATGACATCAGCATCCCCGGCGGACGTTTTCAAATCCTACGACCGGGCCTGCTCGAGAACGCCGCGGGGCTGGGCGCACGTGCCCTGGACGAAGCCTCGTTGGCGCGGGTCGAGGGTCACATCGACGTCAGCGGTCGCTGGGTGAACGACAGCGACGTGGTCAACGCGGGCCTGCCGGACGCGCCCATCGTCGTCGACGGTGGGACGATCCGGATCGGCGAAGCGTTGCGTGAGGACGACTCCCCGGCCAGCGCTTCGACCATGAGCATGACCGCCATAGTGCTCGGCCGCGAGGCGCGTCTGGATGTCAGCGGCGGCGCGCATCTGGACGCCGAGGGGCGCTTCACGGCCGGGCAGGGCGGTGCCATCGCGCTGAAGAGCGGCTCGTTGGACGGCGATCTGCCATCGACGCTGGATATCCGTGGTGAGCTGCGCGGCTTTGGCATGCGCGCTGGCGCGAGTCTGGCCCTGCAAGCGGACGAGTTCCTGATCCGACCG
>JAGRHX010001000.1 GCA_020444775.1 Gammaproteobacteria bacterium | reverse complement strand
AGCGCGCTGAACTCGGGCATCAGGTGATGGAACTGATAGACGAAGCCCATATGCCGATTGCGCAGCCAGCCCCGCGCGGTGGAGCTCAGTGTCAGCATGTCCTGCCCCATCACACGCAGGCTGCCGCTGTCTGGCAGATCAAGTCCTCCCAGGACGTGGAGCAAGGTGCTCTTACCCGAGCCAGACTTGCCGATGATCGCGACCTGCTCGCCTCGTTCCACGCGCAGACCGACACCTTGCAACACGCTCACCGCCAGGCCCGCCTCGCGAAAGCCGCGTTGCAGACCGGTGCATTCGATGACTGGCGTCTCACTCATAGCGAAGCGCCTCCGCGGGCTGGGTACGCGAGGCCCGCCACGCAGGGTAGATCGTGGACAGGACCGTCAATCCAAAGGCGATCAGGCCAATCGGCAGAACATAGTCCCAACGTAGCTCGGATGGCACCTCGGTGATGTAGTAGATGTCAGGTGGCAGGATCTTGCGCCCCAGGGCCTCCTCGATCCTCGGTAGCACGGTCTCCACGTTGAGGGCGAGAAGCACGCCCGATATCAGGCCGAAGACGGTCCCTATAGAGCCGATCAGGGTGCCCTGGATCATGAAGATGCGCATCACCTTGCCGGGACTCGCGCCGAAGGTGCGCAAGATGGCGATGTCGCTGCGCTTGTCGGTGACCACCATCACCAGTGTCGAAACGATATTGAACGCGGCGACCGCGACGATCAGGGTCAGGATGATGAACATCGCCGTCTTCTCCATCTTCAAGGCCTTGAAAAAGTTGGCATTGAGCTGGGTCCAATCGACCGCCCAGAAAGCACCACCGAGCTCGTCGTTGATCGCCTGTCCCACGGCACGCGCCCGGAACATGTCGGACAGCTTCAAACGGACGCCTGACACACGTGACTGCATACGGAAGATCTTTGCCGCATCATCCATGTTCATCACCGCCAGAACCGTGTCGAACTGGCTGTGATCGGCCTTGAAGATGCCCACCACGGTCAAGCGTCGCATCCTCGGCATCACTCCTGCAGGTGTCACGGTCGCCTGCGGCGCCACCAGATTCACCTTGGAGCCCAGGTGTGCACCCAAGGCCTGGGCGAGCTGAATGCCCAGCACCACCCCATAGCTGCCGGGCTGCAACGCATCGAGATCCCCGGCCACCATGAAGTCGTCGATCTCCGAGACCCCGCGCTCCAGCTCGGGCACGACACCCCGTACGATCGCACCGTGCACGAGCTGTCCGTTCATCATCATGGCTTCGCGCTGCACGTAGGGTGCGGCCGCCAGCACCTCCGGGTGCTTACGTGCTTGCTGCGCGAGCTCTGGCCAGTCGCTCAGGGTGCCGTCGTATCCGCTCAGCGTCAGGTGCGAGACCATGCCCAGGATCTTCTGCTTCAGCTCACGTTCGAAGCCGTTCATCACCGACAGCACCACGATCAGCGTCGCGACCCCAAGAGCGATGCCCAGCATCGAGCTCAGGCTGATGAACGATATGAAGCCATTGCGTCGTCGGGCACGGACGTAACGCAATCCGATGTAGAGCTCTAGAGGCTTGAACACGTTGACCCTTCTTGTCGGGAACTTCTGACCGGTGGCGCGAGCGCACAGCTGACCGCTGTCTGGCGCTCGCTCAGCCGGGACGATTGCGTGGTGTCGCCACCTCGTTGCGCAGATACAGCGGATGGACCTCGGCAGCGGCCCGTACCTGGCCCGAGCGCCAGGCCTGCTGCCCCAGCAGCACCAGATCGAAGGCGTGCGGCAGGGCGGATTCGAAGAGTCGATCGGGTTCGATCATCAGCGATGCTCGCAATGACGCGCCATGCATCGACCAGCCACTGCCAATCGCCACCCGCAGTCCGCTGGACCGATCCGGCAGCGGGTCCAGCCGTTCCGGCACACTCACGCATTCGGAACGCAGCACACTCAACCCGGGCTGCGGTCCCGCCTCGACCGCGCCCCCACCTGGGGTGACCGTCACCGCCGACCCGGGCTTGTAGGCGGCGAAATAGACCTCTCCCATTCGTGCGTCCATCGCAACACAGAGCAGGTCCATAGCATGCCCGGCATCGTGCAGCTCACGGGCGACGGCATGCGCGGTGGCGGCCAGCGAGGAGATGCACACCACGGGCTTGTCCAACGACCAGGCCAGGCCCTGGACCGCCGCGGTGCCGAGTCGCACGCCGGTGAACGACCCCGGCCCCGCACCGAGGACCAATCCATCCAGCTCGGTCGGGCGTAGCCCCGCATCGGCGAGCAGCGCGTCGATCATCGGCAGCAAGCGTTCGCTGTGACGACGGGGACAGACCTCGTGCAGTTCCAGCACCTGCCCGTCCTCCGACGACACGGCCACGCTGCACGCGTCCGAGGAGGTATCGACTGCCAGTAATTTCATCGTGCCGAGTCCGACCATCCAAAGCTGTTCATCAGACGCCGCAACAGCAGGCGCCGTACGGCACGCCAGCGTCGCCGGCCGACTCGCTCCCCGGCCCCGCACATGGCAGGCTCCGAAAACGTCGCGATGACAGGGGCGACGCCCGGGGCGACGACAGGGGCGACGACAGGGGCGACGACGGGGGCGACGTCTCCCGGAGCGTCCTCGGGAGAAACCACGAGCTCGCCGGTAGTTCTAGGGGCACCGCCCGA
>JAGRHX010000066.1 GCA_020444775.1 Gammaproteobacteria bacterium | reverse complement strand
GATGCAGAAGATGATGAAGAAGATGCGTAAGGGCGGGAACATGGCGCGCATGATGCAGGGGCTCAAGGGCAATCTGCCCCCTGGCCTGTTTCGCTAGACCCGTTTCGCCAGTCCCCAGAGCCGATGGCCGCGGCCTGCCGCGAAGCCATCGGCATCGTTGAAGCTCTCCGCCGGGCTTACATTCGGCGGCGTTCTTTCGTACACTTCTCGGTTTGTTCTCACCTGCACCGAATCGGTTTGGAGCTATCAACGCATGGTCACCATTCGTCTCTCCCGCGGCGGCGCGAAACGCCGACCCTTCTATCACATCGTGGTCACCGATTCGCGCAGTCGCCGCGATGGCCGTTTCATCGAGCGACTGGGTTTCTTCAATCCGATCGCGACCGGCGGTGAAGAGCGGTTGCGGCTCGACCAGGCGAGGGTCGAGCACTGGATCGGCCAGGGGGCGCAGGCTACCGACGCGGTCCGCAAGCTGATGCGGCAGGCACGCAAGCAGGCCGCCGCCAGCGAAGCTGCTTGACCGGGATCGAGCGTTCGGAGCACGCCAACGGGTCCGGACCGGAAGTGGACGACCCGGGACAGCGCCTGATCGTCGTCGGCGAGATCGCGGGCAGCTTCGGCGTGCAGGGCTGGGTTCGGATCCGCTCCCATACCGATCCGGACGATGGCCTGTTCGGTTACTCGCCCTGGTATCTGGGCACCGATCCCGGTCCTGGCGACTCGGCGCCGGCGCTGGGGCCACGCCGCCGCCGAGCCTCGGGCCCGCGGCCTTCGTCCGGGGGCGAACGGACGTGCAGGGTGTTGGAGTGGCGTCGACACCAGCCCGGTTTCATTGCTCGCCTGCCCGGTGTCAATGATCGCGAGGCGGCTGCTGAGCTTGCGGGCACGCCGATCTGCGTGCGTCGACAGCAACTGCCGCCAGCGGAGCCGGGCGAGTACTACTGGGCGGATCTGATAGGCTTGCAGGTCGTCACCGAGTCCGGTCAACCGCTCGGCAAGGTGCATGAGCTGTTGCAGACCGGAGCCAACGACGTGCTGGTGGTGAGGGGTGAGCGTGAGCGGCTGGTGCCGTTCCTGGTGCCCGATGTGATCAAGCAGGTGGATCTGGCCGGCGGTGTGCTGCGGGTCGACTGGGATCCGGATTTCTGAGGACGGACGGTCTCGCCGGGACGTCGTGCGGGTCGGCACGTGCTCGATTGTCGCGCGGCTGGTGGGTCGATGAACGCGCGTGTCCGGCGGGTGGGTTGGGTCCATGCTGCATTTCGGGGTCATAACGCTGTTTCCGCAGATGTTCGCCGCGCTGGCCGCGGGTGGCATCGTGGAGCGGGCTCTGAAGCGCGGCGTCGTCGGGCTGCGGACCTTCAATCCGCGCGATTTCACCATGGACCGGCATCGTAACGTCGACGACCGGCCCTATGGTGGCGGTCCTGGGATGGTGTTGATGGCGCAGCCCCTGGAAGATGCGGTGCGGGCGGCGCGCGGTGAGTTGCCGGGCGGGACTCGAACGGTGGTGCTGTCTCCGCAAGGTGAGCCCTTGACCCAGGCGCGGTTACGCCAATTGAGCACGTGCGACGGATTGTTGCTGGTCTGCGGTCGTTATGAAGGATTCGACGAACGGTTCGTTCAGGACTGTGCCGACGAGCAGATCTCCATTGGTGATTATGTCCTGAGTGGTGGCGAGCTGGCCGCGATGGTGGTGGTGGATGGGGTGACACGGCTGCTGCCCGGGGCGCTGGGGCACGTCGACTCCGCCCGCGAGGATTCGTTCAGTGACGGGCTGCTCGATTGCCCGCACTACACAAGGCCGGTAGAGCTGGCCGGTAGAACGGTGCCCGAGGTGCTGCTGAGCGGTGACCACGGCGCGATTCGGCGCTGGCGGCTCAAGCAGTCCCTGGGGCGGACCTGGGAGCGACGTCCGGATCTGCTCGCGAAGCGGCAGCTGGATGCCGAGTCCCGGCTGCTGCTCGACGAGTACATTCGCGAACGCGAACCGGCGTGCCACGAGGCGGATCCGGCAGCGGGATCCGACACGCGCTGACGCGGATCCGTGAACGGTTTTGAACGATGCCGGCCTGACGGTCATGCATCAGGACGTTCGCCCGCCATGGTATTGATGCCGGGCTGGCGCGCAGTCTTTCAGTCAACGATTGGCAGGGCCGTGGCATACGGTCGAAGGAAGAATCATGAGCAACATCATCAGTCAACTCGAAGCCGAGCAGATGACCGCGAAGATGCCGGCAATGGCACCTGGCGATACCGTGGTGGTCAAGGTCAAGGTGGTCGAGGGTACGCGTGAGCGCCTGCAGGCTTTCGAAGGCGTGGTCATCGCGATTCGAAACCGTGGCCTGAATTCCTCCTTCACGGTGCGCAAGATCTCGCACGGCGAAGGCGTGGAGCGGGTGTTCCAGACCCACAGCCCGATGATCGACAGCGTCGAGGTGAAGCGTCGCGGCGCGGTGCGTCGGGCCAAGCTCTATTATCTGCGCGGTCGCACCGGCAACGCGGCGCGTATCAAGGAGAAGATCTGATCGGGCCGACCCGGCCGCGGGCCTGCCAGCCCCGAGCCCTTGCGTAGCGGGTGCGGCGTTGCCGCGTCGCCGGGTCGCCAGCGCTGCGAGTACCCAGCGCTGCAAGTAGCCAGCGCTGCAAGTACCCAGCGCTGCAAGTACCCAGCGCTGCAAGTACCCAGCGCTGCAAGTACCCAGCGCTGCAAGTACGATGAGCGGGCATGATGAGCGGATCCACCGCCGGACTGACCAGCATCGATGCGTTTCTGGACGCGCAGTGGAGCGACAAGGGCTTGTCGCGGAACACCCTCGAGGCCTACCGCTCTGACCTGCGTCACTTCCTTGTCTGGCTGGACGCGCGCGGCGCCTGTCTGATGCAGGCCGGCGCGGTTGACGTGCAGGCCTATCTGAGCGAGTCGCTGCAGGTCGGGGCGGCGCCCGGAGCGGGGCAGTCTGGTACGCCGCAGCGCGACGGGCAGCGCGCCATGACTGCCCGACCCGGCGGTGCGCGCACCGTGGCCAGGCGTCGTTCCAGCCTGCGTCAGTTCTATGCCTGGGCCCAGCGCGATGGTCATCGCAGCGACAATCCCGCCGCCGATCTGGCCGCGCCCAGGCTCCCCCGGCGGTTGCCCGGGACCCTCAGCGAGCTCGAGGTGCAGTCGCTGCTGGAGGCCCCGGATGTGGATACCGCGCTGGGCATGCGTGATCGCGCGATGTTGGAGGTGCTCTATGCCACCGGTCTGCGCGTCTCGGAGCTGGTCGGCCTGGAGCTGTCCCAGCTCAGTCTGCATCAGGGGTTGGTACGCATCGTCGGCAAGGGCAACAAGGAGCGCCTGGTGCCCTTGGGCGAGATGGCCTTGGATTGGCTGACCGAGTACCTCGGTAGCTGGCGTGGCCGGATCCTCGACCACCGGCCCAGCGAGGCGGTGTTTCCCACTCAGCGCGGCGCGGCCATGAGTCGACAGGCCTTCTGGCATCTGATCAAGCGCTATGCCGCGATGGTCGGGATCCAGCGTCCGCTGTCGCCACATACCTTGCGACATGCCTTCGCCACGCATCTGCTCGAGCACGGCGCGGATCTGCGCAGCGTCCAGCTGCTGCTCGGCCATGCCAGTGTCTCGACCACCCAGATCTACACGCACGTCGCCCGCGAGCGGCTTGCGCGGCTGCACGCCAGGCATCATCCACGCGGCTGATCGCCTCGCCAGACGCAGGTCGGCGCGGCGTACCGTGGTTGCGGTCCGCAGGCCTTGGGTTCAATCGAACAGACGTTCGCCTTCGACCACCTTGAGCACCTCTTCGGCCGTGGTCAGTCCGGACGCCACCTTCTCCGCGCCGCCGATGCGTAACGGCCGCAGACCGAGGCTGAGGGCCTGGGCGCGTAGCTTGTCGGCGGAGATGCCGGGTTCGATGAGTCGCGCCAGATCCGACTCCAGACGCAGGATCTCATAGATCCCCGAGCGCCCCCGGAAGCCGGTGTGACGGCACTCGTCACAACCCACCGCCCTGTACACACCGTCCGGCACGGCCAGATCGTGTGGTGCTATCAGGGCTCGCCACAGGTCCGGGCTCAAGTCGTCAGGCTGCTTGCAGCGTGGGCAGAGCACCCGCACCAGGCGTTGCGCCACCACGCCGAGCAGTGCCGAACGAAGCAGGTAGGGGGGCACCCCCAGGTCCATCAGTCGATTGATGCTGGACGGTGCGTCATTGGTATGCAGGGTGGTCAGGACCAAGTGCCCGGTGAGCGCCGCCTGCACCGCGACCGAGGCGGTTTCCGTGTCGCGTATCTCACCGACCATGATGATGTCAGGGTCCTGGCGCAGCAGGGTGCGGACGCCGCTGGCGAAGGTCAGACCGATGTTGCCCTGCACGTTCATCTGATTGATGTCCGGATCGACCATCTCGATCGGATCCTCGATCGTGCAGATATTGACCTCGGGGCGGGCCAGATGCTTGAGGGTCGCATAGAGCGTGGTGGTCTTGCCCG
>JAGRHX010000999.1 GCA_020444775.1 Gammaproteobacteria bacterium | reverse complement strand
TCAAGGTCTCGTACACCGGCTCGCTGGAGCGTTGATCGAGCAGCTTACCGAGCTCGGCCACCAGCCGCGGATCGTAGCGGCTGCCGCTGTGCGAGCTGAGATAGGCCAGGGCCTGGCCGTCTTCGAGAACCGAGCCGGTACGCCACCCCTGGATGTACTCGTCGTAGTCGTTGGCCAGGGCCAGGATCCGCGAACCGAGCGGGATCGCCTCGCCGCACAGCCCCTCCGGCCCGCCGCTGCCATCAAAATTCTCGCTTTGATGCCCGGTCAGACGCGCAGCCTCGGCCAGCGGCTCCAACAACGCCAGCACCGCTTCACCGATCTCGGCGCATCGACGCTCGACGTTCTCGCGCGGCGCGCCGCTTTGACCGCTCCGCGACGCGGCTTCCCCCGGGTAGAGCGCAAGCTTGCCAATGTCATGTAGCATCGCGGCGTTGTTCAGATCGCCGAGCTCCGCTTCCGGCATGCCGAGGGCGCGTCCCAGCGCATCGGCCAGTCCGGCAACCCGCTGCGCATGCCCGGAGGTACCCGGCTCGCGTAGCTCACACAGGCGCGAGAACATCGATACGGTATCGCGAAAATGCTCCTGCAGCCTCTGATTGGCCTGGCGCAGCTCGTGGGTTCGCGACGTTACCCGCTCCTCCAAACTGGCATTCATCTCACGCAGGGCTTCGTTCTGTTGCTCGGTGAGCGCCTGGAGACGCTGCTTCTCCACCCGCAACTCGTACTGCTCCACCGCGCCGGCAATGGACAGCTTGAGGTCCTCGTCGTGCCAGGGTTTTTGCAGATAGCGATAGATGCCGCCCTCGTTGACCGCGCGCAGCGCCGAATCGAGGTCGGCGTAGCCGGTCAGCAACATGCGCAATGCATCGGGCGCAATGGTCCGCGCGCGGGCCAGGAACTCCGCACCGGACATGCCGGGCATACGCATGTCGGAGATGATGAGCTCCACCTCGTGCTGCTCGAGCAGCTCGATACCCGCCTGGCCGGACTCGGCCAACAGAACTCCATAGCCCGCGCGTCTCAGCAACCGGCGTAGCGCCGAGAGGATTGCCGGCTCGTCGTCTACACAGAGGATGACGGGTCTTGCGGCGGCGCCCGGCTCTGCAGGCATGGCCGCGCTCGACGCATCGTCGATGTTCGCTGCAAGCTCGCGCTCGGCTATGGCCATGATGGGTTCTCCTGGTTTGGGCCTTCGGCAGCGCCTCGCTCCGGTCGGCTCCCCTGTCGGTCGGATCCGACCGCCGAGGGTCGCTCGTTCATGTCACCACCGACTCGCTCTGGCGACCCGGCTGATCACCCACGATCGGTTCTCCTCTACTGCGCTTCGTCGGCAGGTCGATGGTGAAGGTCGTGCCCTCACCCGGGGTGCTCTGAACCGTGATCTCACCACCGTGCTTGTGGACGATACCGTGCGAGATGGACAGTCCCAGCCCCGTGCCACGACCGGCCGGCTTGGTCGTGAAGAAGGGAGTGAATATCTCCTCGAGATGGCGCGGCTCGATACCTGTACCGGTGTCACTGACCTGTATGCGGACCTGGTCGTCCAGCTGCCGGGTACGGACCGTGATCACGCCCCGTTCGGCAACGGCGTGACCGGCGTTGACCAGCAGATTCATCAGCACCTGGCTGATCTCACCCGAGTTACCCAGGATGGGAGCGACCTCATCGAGCTCGATCTCGAGCTCGCAGTGGTACTTGATCTCGTTGCGTACCAGCTTCAACGCATGTCGGACACAGTCGTTGACATCGAATCGTTCCTCGACGTCCGAGTCCACCCGCGCAAAGCTACGCAGCCCGAGCACGATCTCGCGCACACGCTCTACACCTTCGATCGATTCGCTGATGACGTCGTCCAGATCCGTCATCAGGAAGTCCAGATCGGCCAGATCACCCAGAGACCTGCGCTCCTCGATCAGCACGGGGTCGGCCTGGCCTGACCCCGCATAAGCCTCGACGATGCGCTGATCCACCTGCAGCAGCGTGGTGACCGATGCCGCGTAGGACCGCAAGGTGTGCAAGTTGCTCGAGATGAAACCCACCGGGTTGTTGATCTCGTGCGCCACGCCGGCGGCCAGTTGACCGATCGATGCCATCTTCTCGGATTGCAGCAACTGGTTCTGTGCTTCCTCGAGTTTGTGGTTGAGCTCGGTCAGGCGCTCGACGGTCGCGTGCAGCTGCGACTCGGCCGCCTTGCGGGCGCTGATGTCGCGAAAGACAACGACGCCACCGAGCGCATGCTCGCCGGCGATGATTGGTGCAGCGGTCAGTTCGACCCGGACGCTGCCGCCGTCCTTGCGCCAGAAGGACTCGTCGGCCGAGCGGTAGACCTCCTGACGCAAAAGCGCGCGGTCGAGCAGGCATTCGGCAAGCGGATACGGCGTGCCGTCGGCGTGCGAGTGGTGGAACAACTGGTGCGGGTTCCTGCCCAGCAACTCGTCGATGGACCAACCAAGGATCTGCTCCGCCGCCGCGTTGGCGTAGCTGATCCGGCCGGTGTCGTCGGTACCGTAGAGTCCTTCGGCCATCGATTCGAGGATCGAGGACTGGCGTTGCCGCAGGATCTCTGCTGCCGCGCGATCGCTGCGCAGCACCTCGGCCACCCGGTCGAGCGCCACGACGATGCGTCCGAACTCGCCGCGATGGCTGCCGCCGACGCGGCTGTCGAGGTCGCCGCGACCGATTCGCGTCAGCGCATTCTCGATCACGTCCAGCTTCTCGGTGACGTGCGCGAACAGGCGCCGCGAGAACCAGACGAACATCGCCAGACCGAGCAGCAGCAGCAAGCCGGCGCCGAGCAGCGTCCGCCGATAGACGTCCTGTGCTTCTGCATGGGCCGTGGCGACGTGCGCTTCCTGCAGGCCGATCAGCTTGCCGATCGGCGTCACCACCTGCAGTTGCACGGCCCACCAGTCCTCCTTCAGCAGGTCGTTGATCGCCCGCATGTCCCTGCTG
>JAGRHX010000998.1 GCA_020444775.1 Gammaproteobacteria bacterium | reverse complement strand
CCGGCGACATGGGTGCCGTGGTCGCACAGGCTGTGATGGGTGCACGGCATGGCGGCGCCCGCGCCGACCATCCCCGGTGAGGCCCCCAGGGTCTGGGCGCCATTCGGACACAAGGTCGTGGAGCTGGCACCACCGGAGGTCAGGGTCCGTGAGAAGCATGCCTCCTCGACCACGCGCCCGGTGAAGGCGCGATGCGTCGAATCGACACCGCTGTCGAGGATGACCACGGCCTGGCCGCTGCCGTCATGTGACAGCGGCACGCCGAACGGCTGTCCGGTCAGCAACGGCAGGCTGCTGGCCAGCGCGAACGGTGTGGGTTGCTCCGGGACCACGCTCTCGACACGGGGATCCTCGAGCAGGGCCTGTAGCCCCGCCGCGTCCACGCTCAGTGTCATGATCGGGAAGGCGCTGAACACGTCGCGTACGCGTACGTAGGCTCGGCTGCCAGCACCGTAGCCTTCACGCCGACTGACATGAATGCGATCGAGCACGCCGGTCTGCAGGCGCGCGATCGCCGCCCGCCGCCGCGCTCTTTGGGCGAGCCGCTGGTGACGATCCGTGTCCGCACCGGCGTAGCTGTGCGCCATCGGCTCGGCGGGAGAAGCCAGGGTGACGATGACCGCGAGTCGAGCCCCTGGATCCCGTTCGAACGCCGACCACGGATCCGTCTCCGGCACGTCGCCTCTCGCTGGTAACCAGGCTGCCGCAGGTCCGGCGGCCACCCGCGCCTCGACCGCGACCGGATCGAAGGCGGACGACCTTGCTCCGACGTGGGCAGGACCCGCGACCATCCCGACAGGGCGTGGCGCGCCTCGTTGCGGCTGATCCGGCCCACCCGAGCCGCCGCTCGATTCAGGCTTCGAGGACGAATTGCCAACATGGCCCACCAACGCCGACCGGGTCGTCGATCGAGCCGGCTCAGACGCTGGAGGGGCGATTGGCGCTGGCAGCGGTTGCTGGGGCCGGAGCGCCTGCGCCAAGGGCTCGGTGGCGATCGCCAGCCATCGCGGCGGGGTACCGTGCTCGACCGCCCACAGCCAGCCCAGCAAGAACAATCCGGGCAACAGCAACAGCCAGCGGGTGGAGCCGCTGCGCCCGCCCTGTGGTGACCGCGCGCCGCGCGGCGGAAATCTCGGTTGAGTAAGCCTTGCCATGGACCCTGGGCGCTGATGAGGGTCTGTGCATGTCGATGCGGCAACCCGGATTGGCAAGCGTGATGGAATCCGCGCCGCGACGGAAGGTACAAAAGCGAGTAGCCCGGCGCCCGCGAGGAATCTACCGACTGGAGACGGACTAAAGCGCGGCACGCACTCGCGGCGGCGGCCGTATCGCGAGTCCGGTCACGGGCTCAGGCGTCACACGCATCACTGGCGGCTTGCTGGACGGTCTCGGCAAGCGCGCTCCAGGTCATTCGGGCACGCATCCGCTCCAGCCCCGGTTGCATCGCCGTCGCGGTCTCGACGCTGAGCGCCGCGATCGCCCGTGCCAGCGCACGAGGATCGTCCGGCTCCACCAGCCAGCCGCTGTGGCCGTGCTCGATGACATCCGGCAATCCACCGACCCGCGTCGCCAGCACCGGGGTCCCATAGTGATAGGCCATCGGCACGATCCCGCTGCCGGTGGCGTTGCGATAGGGCAGCACCACCACATCGGCGCGAGCGAACAGCTCGGCGCTCTCCTGCTCGCTGACATAGCGCGCGATCAGCTCAATTCGCGGACCGAGGCCCAGCTCGTCGATGCGCTGGCGGATCTGCTCGTCGCCACCCCAGAACTCACCGGCCACGGTCAGCCGGTAGTCGACCTCCGCGTCCAACAGGGCGAGCGCCTCGATCAGCAGGTCCAGTCCTTTGTAGGGTCTGACGAAGCCGAAGAACAACAGCTCCAGCGCCGCTCGCCGCGGCAGACTGCCCTGCGCCGGCGGGTACTGGTCATAGACCGGATGCGGACAAGTATGGATCCGAACCGAACCGAGCAGATCGCGCAGATGCGTGGCATCGGCCCGGGTCTGGGTGACGAAGGCCTGACCGAGTCTCAGCACCGCACGCGTCAGCCAGCGTTTCCAGGCCGAGCCCTCGTGGTCGATGACGTTATGACAGAAGAACACCACGGGCACGCGCCGGAGCCGCGCATACAGCGCAATGCAGAAGAAGCACGGCGCCCAGAACACGGTCCACCACGGCAGGATCAGTGCCCGCGGCCGTGACCCGTCGGCGACGCTGCCGAGCACCCGCCGCGCGGCCCGCAGCCAGCTCAATGGATTCAGCGAATCGATGACATAGTCGACACCAACCTCGCTGTGGCCGGCGTGATCCGCGTCCCGATCGCTGGCGCCGGGAAACAGCCAGGCCGGATACATGCGGCTGAAGGACACCGTACGTAGCGGGCCACAGGCGCGTAGCGCGCGATGCAGTCGGGTGGTGTGCTGGGCGATGCCACCGCGAAACGGCAGCAATGGGCCGATCAGCGCCAGACCCGGCAGCGAGCGCGGGTTCGACCCCGGGTCGTGCAGGGCTTCACTCACGTTCGTGTTCCGGCCTGGATCAGCGTGAGCCGCCCGCCAGTCGGCCACCGCCTGTCAGGGTCGCGGCCGGCCGCTCCCGACTGCTCTCGGTGGCGTCCTGCGCTGCCGGGATGGTGGCACAGGGCACGCTGCCCGTCAGCACCGCCGCGCCCGCATCGCTCGCGCTCAGTCCAACGCCGGTCGGGACTTGCGAGCCATCGGCAGCGCGCAATGGCACCGCAGTGGCCTCGTCCAGGGCTCGCAGCACCCGCTCCCGGCCGGCCTCGCCTCGCCCCGAGTCCGAGGTGTCGATACCGATACTGCGAAAATACAGGTCCTGACGGCGCACCGTCTCCAAGGTCATCTCGATGAGCTGGCGATTGAAGGAGATGAGATCGGCGAGCAGACCGATCATGAAGACGATGAAGCCCATGATCACCAGCACACCGCCCAGCACCAACGACTGGATATGACCTGCGCCGCCATTGGCCATGTAGTTGATGATGAAGCGTAGTATGGGCGCGACACCGACCAGGGTGATGGCCAGACCGATGACGAAGAACACGCGCATCGGTCGATACATGGCGTAGATGCGCATCATCGTCGCCAGCGAACGCCGGACGAAGTTCGGGATGCTCTTGAACAGCCGCGACTCACGCGTCTTGGCGTTGGTCCCCACCGGCACGGACAACACCGTCATCTGTCGGCGTCCGGCCTGGATGAGCATCTCGATGGTATAGCTGAAGGAAGAGACGATATTGAGCCGTAGCGCCGCCTCACGCGAGATCGCGCGAAATCCGCTGACCGCGTCGGGCACGCTGAGCCCCGAGAGGAATCGCACCGCGGTGCTGCCCAACACCTGCAGCAACTTCTTGAGCGTGGAGAAATGGGCTATCGAAGACGTCTGTCGATCGCCGACCACGATGTCCGCACGTCCCTCGACCACCGGCGCGACCAGTTTCGGTATATCGTACCCGGCGTACTGGTTGTCACCGTCGGTGTTGACGATGATGTCCGCGCCGGCTGCCAGACAGGCCTGCAGACCGCGCCTGAAGCTGTGCGCGAGCCCCAGATTTCGCTTGTTCTGGACGATATGATGCACACCCAGCTCGCGTGCAACCTCCACCGTCCGATCCGTTGAGCCGTCATCGATGATGAGGATTTCCACACAGGCTATACCCGGTATCTCGCGCGGGATATCGGCCACCGTCAACGGCAGGGTGTGCTCCTCGTTGAAGCAGGGGATCTGGACAATCAGCTTCATGGCGTTTTCCTCTGCATCGCGCTCGCGCATGCTCACTGCGCCGCACCCGGTTCACGGTCGAAGGGCCCGGTTGTCGCTTGCCTGCCGGCCATACACGAGCCCTGGTTCAGGGCGGGGAGCGCCAGGCGCTGCGTTGCACACAGCTCATCGCCCAGTATATCAGCGCCTACATCAGCGCCGTCCGGCCGCCCTCGGTACCCGGGACGCCACGCCGGTGCCGCGACGGACGGTACCCTGTCGAGGTCCGGGCTAGATGATTGCCGCGGCCATCGAGCGCTTGCCGGCGCCGCTCGCCGAGCTGCTCGCCGAG
>JAGRHX010000997.1 GCA_020444775.1 Gammaproteobacteria bacterium | reverse complement strand
CCGCTCTCCAGTCGTCGCATCGACTGCACTGTGAGCCAGGTCGTAGACGTTCCGCCCGAGCGGCAGCGTGAAACTGCGCGAGACGTTGATGGACGAGCAGGTGCTGGCCACGATACCGATAATCCTGGCCACAGAGAAGTTGCGGATGAGACTGTCACCGACTCCGAACAGCGCAATGACGGCGATCGGCGCCGTGGTGCTCCGAGTCAGCAGCCAATCGTGGTCGGCGCTGACATCGCTCGCGCCATGCCGAGCTGTGCCGGTCGGATCCTCAATGGACCGCTAGACTGTAGATTGCCCCGCTCGGCGAGATTGGCGTGCACCGCCGCCTGCATCACCGCGGTCAGCTGCACGGGCACCTCCTGCTCCTGCACGTAGCGCTCAAGGGCTGCTTCCAGATCGTCTGGCAATATGCGGGCCGGCGTCCCCGAAACTCGCAACCCATCCTGTCAAGAGATCACAGTGACTACAGATCGGGCCGCCGACGATTACGCGTTACTACTATCGGTTGCTCGATGGCATCAGCGTCTCGCTGATCAGGTCGCCAGCGCCGGCGAGGCGCACTCGCGCGAAAAGCCGTTTGTTTTTCTCGGAAAGCTCAAGCCACCACAACCCGATGAAGCCGACCCGTCACCACGACGCGCCACACACCCGCCATCCCGTTGTCCGCCAGCCCGAGTCGTCAGAAGATGACGCTATCGGATCCATCGGGTGTGGTCCGAGGGGCATCGCCATATGGCGATCGCCGTTCCTGACAGCGGCCGGCAGACCGTCACGGGTCGCGGGCATCGGCACATTCACCACGGAAGCAGACGCCGCATGAATCCACAGGTGCTAACGGGAATACGGGTCGTCGATCTCACGCAGATCTACCAGGGCCCCTACGCGACCTTCTTGATGGCCATGGCGGGCGCGGAGGTCGTCAAGGTCGAGCCCAAGGGCGGTGAACGGACCCGGCGGGGCGGGGGCAGCGATACGCCGCTGGCGTTTGCGATGCTCAACTCGAACAAGCAGAGCCTGACGCTGGATCTGAAACATCCACGGGGCCGCCAGCTGCTGCTGGAGCTGGTCGAGAAGGCCGATGTGCTGGTCGAGAACTACGCGGCCGGGACGCTGGAGCGTCTGGGTCTGGGGTGGGAGACGTTACGCGCGGCGAACCCGCGGTTGATCTATGGCGCGGCCAACGGCTATGGCACCTTTGGTCCGGATTTCGACCAGCTCGCCATGGACCACACCGTGCAGGCAATGAGCGGGGTCATGAGCGTTACCGGTGAGAGCGGCGGGCCGCCGGCTCGGGCCGGCGGTCAGGTCTGTGATTTCATGGGTGGCATCCATTTCTACGCGGCGCTGGTCACCGCGTTGCTGGGCCGCGAGCGCACCGGTATCGGTACGCGCGTCGAGTCGGCGATGGTCGAGGCCATGTACTTCAACCTGAGCAGCGAGTACTCCCACTACCATCGCAGCGGCGAGCTGCCACCGCGGCGCGGCGACAAGTCGGCCGGCATAACGGCTCCCTACGGTCGCTATCAGTGTCGTGACGGCTGGGTCGCGTTGATCTGCGTGAGTGAGCCGCAATGGCACTCGTTGCTGCGTCTGATCGGTCGCGACGAGCTGATCGACGATCCGGACTACACGGGACCGGTTAACCGACATGCGCGCGAGACCTTGATCAACGAGATGATTGAAGCTTGGACCGAGTCACGCACGCGTGACGAGGTATACCAGAGGATGCGTGCGGCGCGTGTGCCGGTCGCGCCGGTGCGTGACGTGGCCGAGGTCATGTCCGATCGACATCTGCACGCGCGCGGCATGCTGAATCGGATGCAGCATCCCTACATGGGTGAGGTGGTGCTGCCGAGCTCGCCGCTGCGACTGTCCGAGTTCCCCACCAGCGCGCTGTGCTTCTTCCCGGAGCCTGGCGAGCACACACGCGCCGTCCTGCAGGACTGGCTCGGGATGAGTGATGCCGATGTCGATGCCTTGGTGGCCGATGCGGTGGTGTGAAGCGAGCTTTGCACGGCGAGTGAGAGGGACGCGCGACCCACTGGCATATCTCACCTGGAGATACCCACATGCATGACGAGCGGCTGGACTACAGACAATGGCACGTCAGCGGGCATGTGCAGGGTGTGGCATTCCGGGCCAGCACCCGTGCCCGGGCGCTCGAGCTCGGCGTCACCGGCAAGGCCGAGAATCTTGCGGACGGCCGGGTGCGGGTGACCGCTTGCGGCACACCTGAAGCGCTGGATGCCCTCGGTGCCTGGCTGCGGCGCGGGCCGAGGCTTGCGCGTGTCGACGAGGTCCAGGCCCACGGCATCGAGCCGTTCAGCTGCACGGGCTTTGGCGTCGGCTGAGCCGGCGCCCGGGTCGGGGCGCCGGCAACGGTCCGCCCAGATGCCGATAGCGAGGCGCTGTCGTGCTCCGACCCGGGTCGACCGTCAGCCCAGCAGGCTGCGCAGCATCCAGGCATTCTTCTCATGGACCTGCATCCGCTGCGTGAGCAGGTCGGCGCTGGGCTCGTCATGGGCCGCCTCGGCGCTCGGGAACACCTCGCGCGCTGTGCGCACCACCGCTTCTTGACCTTCGACCAGGCGCCGGATCATGGTCTGCGCGTCGGGCGAATCGTCCTCTTCTGGAATCGCGGTCAGGCGCGCATAGGCTGCGTAGGAGCCGGGCGCGACGTGACCGAGCGCGCGGATCCGTTCGGCGATCTGGTCCACCGCCAGGGCCAGCTCGTTGTACTGCTGCTCGAACATCAGGTGCAGCGTGTTGAACATCGGTCCGGTGACGTTCCAGTGGTAGTTGTGGGTCTTCAGGTACAAGGTGTAGCTGTCGGCCAGCAGCCGTGACAGCCCGTCGGCAATCGCCTGGCGCTGCTCGGGTGCGATGCCGATATTGATGGTCTGCTCGCTCATCGTGAACTCTCCGCTGATGGTGCCTTGGTGAAGATCGCCTCACCGCCTCGGCAATGGGTCGCGCGCCGTCTCAAGCCCGTGCGTCACGCAGCCGCTCGGGACGCTGCCAGCGTTGCCAGGCTTTCTCGTGCAGGTGATAGGCCACGGTGTTGATCGCGGGCTCGACCAGCGCCAGCGCGCCGCCGACCAGCACGTCGCCGGTCATCAGATAGCCGACCGTGAAGGCGACGCACAAGTGCACCAGTGCGAAACTCGAGGTCTTGCTCATGACCGACTCCTGAGGCTTCTATTGAGGCTCGGCTTCAGGATAGGGTCGTCAAGCTCATATGAGAAATCGATTGTTTATATCGTGATGATATACACGGATGATTGATGGCGCGTGGAGATCCGGAAGCGCCGGCGCGCGTCGCACGCCCGTGGTACGTCCAGCCGGATGACTCAGCCGGACAGATAGTCGGCCAGCGCGGCCTGGGTGGCCTCCCGCGCCGCGGGGCTGTGTGTGGCCACCTCGATGCGTAGATCGGTGACACCGGCCTCGGCATAGGCGGCGAGACCGTCCAGCACCTGCTGCCAGCTCCCGATCAGATGCAGACGAGCCGGATCGTCCAGTCCCTCCCGGGCCAGCACCCGCGCGTACGAGGGGATCGCCTGGTAGCGAGCCGAAATCTCACGGGCCAGGGCCAGCGCGCCGGCGTGGTCGTCGGTCACGCTGATCCGCACCAGGGCCATGATCCTGGGTAGCGTGCGGCCGGCCGATTCGGCGCCCTCGCGCAGCGTCGGCAGCACATATGAGGCGATGGTCTTCGGGCCGCACTGGCCGAGACTGGTGCCGGCCAGACGGGCACCGGCGAAGCGCAGCATGCGGGGTCCGAGCGCGGCCAGCAGGATCGGTGTAGGCGGGGCGTCGATGAGCAGCTGCGCGTGGGCGCAGAGCTCGCTGGCGTCCATATCGGTCTGACGTCCGGCGAGCAGCGGCTCCAGGGCGTCGACGAACTGACGGGTGAAGGTGAAGGGCTTTGCCCAGCTCAAGCCCAGACGGTCCTCGGCGTGTTCCTTGGATGCCGCGCCGATGCCCAAGGTGAAGCGGCCGGCCAACGCGGTCTGCGCGGTCATCGCCAGCTGGGCAAGGCCAATCGGATGGCGCCCGTACAGCGGCACCACCGATGTGCCCAGCTCACTCAGCGACGGTGCATCATCGGCCACACAGGCCAGCGCGACGATCGGATCGACCGCCATCGAATGCGAGATCCAGAGGCTGTCGAAGCCCGCCGATTCGGCGAAGCGTGCCGCGCTTCGGGCCTGGTCCACGCTACTGAGCATGGTGCCGCCGGCCAGACCCCAACGTACTCCCAGTCGGTCGTTGCTCATTGCTGTCGCTCCCCGGCTGTTGCTTGCAGGTGGATCGTCCGAAAGGACGAGTGGCTGGCCGTGCGAGCGTGTTCCCGCACGATCCAGGGTTGGCCGGTAGCGCCCGGTCGCCCGCCGTGCCTCCTGTCCCGATGCCAGGGGGCTGGCGTCCGACCGGAGGCCGCACCGGCATTAGACACCGTCGGCGGCTTGCCTCCAACCGTCGGCTTGACGCACCCTGTGCTGCGCCGACCGCGACGCGCCCGCCACGTCGCACGGGCGGTGTTGCCGGGTCCACGGGCTCCGATGTCGATCGGTGGCCTGACGTCCATCCGTGGGTCGATGTCCAGCCCACCAAGCAGTGTCTGAGAGTTGCCAATGAATCGCGCGTTCGAAGAGGTCATGAGCATTCGCGGCCAAGGTCTGCCACCGGCCGGTGAGGTCGAGATCAGCGGACGCGATCCGGTGTTCGATACCCGTTTCAGGATTGGCGAGGCGGCGGCCGCGGTGCTGGCCGGCGTCGGCGTCGCGGCTTCGGATCTGTGGGCGCTGAAGACCGGCCGGCGACAGCGGGTCGGCATCGACGTCCGGCACGCCGCGGCGGCGCTGCGCAGCACCCACTATCTGCAGCTGCAGCAGCCCGACGGCCGATTCGTCGACGCGGATGAGTTCGCGAGCAAGGTATCGGCGCGCATCACCCAGCCCTGGCCGACCCGTGACGGGCGCTGGTTCCTGCCGCACTTCAGCCTGCCGCATCTGTGCGAGCGCGTCTGCCGGGTGCTCGATTGCGAGCCCGAGCCCGAGTCGGTGGCGCCGGCGGTCGCCCGTCGTGATGCGCTGGAGCTGGAGGCGGCCATTGCCGAGGCGCGGGCCTGTGGGGCGATGGTTCGAAGCCACGCCGAATGGCTGGCGCACCCGCATGGCCAGGTCGTCGCCGCCACGCCGCTGGTCCGGATCACTCGCATCGGCGACAGCCCACCCGAGCCGCTGCCGGACGCGGATCGACCGCTGGGCGGTATCCGGGTGCTCGACCTCACCCGCATCCTCGCCGGGCCGATTGCGGCGCGGACCCTGGCCGAGCATGGCGCCGAGGTGCTGATGGTCGCGGCCGAGCATCTGCCGCAGACCCCGGAGAACGTGATCGACACCAGTCACGGCAAGCGCAGCTGTTTCCTGGATCTGCGCAAACCGGACGAGGCCGAGCAGCTGCGCGCGCTGGCGCGCGACGCGGACGTGTTCTCGCAGGGCTACAGGCCGGGCGTCATGGAACGTCATGGCTTCGGCCCGCGCAGCCTGGCGGCGCTGCGCCCGGGTATCGTCTGTCTGTCGGTCAGCTGTTTCGGCCTGGACGGTCCGTTCAGCGGCCGGGCCGGCTGGGAGCAGGTCGCCCAGACGGTGACAGGAATCTGTCACGAGGGCGGCGAGGACCGGCCACGTCTGCTGCCGGCCGCCGCCAACGACTACACCACCGGCTATCTCGGCGCCTACGGCATCATGCTGGCGCTGGCACGACGCGCGCGTGAAGGCGGCAGCTATCACGTCGAAGTCTCGCTGTGTCGCTCCGGACTCTACATCTACGGGCAGGGCAAGACCGAGCGCGGGCGACCGGAGGACAATCTGAGCGCCGCAGAGCTCGATGCGCTGCGCATGCAGTCGTCACCGGCGCGTGGCGCGATCCGCCATCTTGCGCCGGTGCTGGAGCTGTCCGAGACACCACCACGTTGGTCCCGACCGACCCCCGTGCTGGGTGGAGACGTGCCGCAATGGCCATGAGCCTGTATCGGTCCCGCTGACAGGCGTCCGGCGCGCGGGCGCCTGTCCTGGTGAATCGTCCTACGACTGCAGATCGTCCCGTAAAACCTGGGACCCAGCCCCACGCCGATCGGTGACCGGCTCGATTTTGGGCATGGCGCCAAAAGTTCGACGCTGGTCGGCCGTTACGCTCCACGCTGTGGATTGCCACGGGCTCCAGACCGCGCCATCAGCTCGATGGGATGGCGCGGCTGGCGACAAAGCCCCGGGGTGAGCAGCGCTGCGCCGACATCCCGCGTGGCCGGGCCGAATTCTTCGAAGTCTCCGTGCACAGCCTCCGGGGTAGCGCCTTCGCTACCTGCCGTCACCCA
>JAGRHX010000996.1 GCA_020444775.1 Gammaproteobacteria bacterium | reverse complement strand
CCGACCGAGGCCGCCGGGGTCGGCGCGTTCGGCGCCATCGGCGCCGCCTGGTGGCGCGGTCAGCTGAGCTGGGCGATGCTGCAGGAAGCGCTGCGCAAGACCATGGTCACGGTCGCCACGATCATCTGGTTGATCATGGGTGCGGTCAGCCTGGTCGGTATCTACAACGTGATCGGCGGCACCAGCTTCATCCAGGGTCTGCTCACCGGCCTGGACATCCCGCCACTGGGCGTGATCTTCGTGATGATGGGTATCCTCATCATCCTCGGCACCTTCATGGAATGGATTGCCATTGTCTTCATCACAGTGCCGATCTTCGCCCCGGTGGTCGTCAGCCTCGGCTTCGACCCGATATGGTTCGGCATCCTGTTCGTGATGAACATGCAGATCTACTTCCTGTCACCACCGTTCGGTCCGGCCTGCTTCTGGCTCAACAGCGTGACGCCCAAGGAGATCACCCTGCAGCAGATCTTCGCCAGCGTGCTGCCGTTCATCGGCTTGCAGATCATCGGTCTGGCCCTGGTAGCTATCTTCCCCGAGATCGCCTTGTTCCTGCCGCGGTTGCTGAACGGCTGAGCACTTCGCCCGCGGCGAAGGGCTACGCACCCGCAACGAAAAACGGCGTCGGATCGCTCCGACGCCGTTTTCCTGTTCTGGCTTTCTGGCCCATCCTCACCTCCGCTCGGAGGCTTTGGGGCCGATGATGCTCGCTCTCAGCCGGTCACCGGCGCCGCAAGCGAGAACAGCAGATAGAGCAGCACCGCCGCGCCACCGTAGCCGAGCACGGCAATACCAACGCTCATGACGTCGGGATTGTCTTCGTTCTGTGCATCCATCATGAGATGAGCCCTCCGGTTGATGGGGACAGACTATCATACGCGCTGCCGGGGATCCGCAGCCCGCGGATCGGCGCCAGCCGCGGACATCCGGACACACCGGGTGTCGTGAACCACGGAGATCGGACCATGTACGCCTGGCTGCTGCTGTGCGTCGCAATCGTGCTGGAGGTCGCGGGCACCACCTCCATGAAGCTCGCCGATGGTTTCACCCGCCCGTTACCGTCGGTGCTGCTGTTCGTGTTCTACGCGGCTTCCTTCGTCGCGCTCACCTTTGCGCTGAAACGCATTGAGGTCAGCATCGCCTATGCGGTCTGGTCGGGGCTCGGCATGGCACTGGTGGCCGTGCTCGGTGTAGTCGTGTTCGACGAGACGCTGACCGTCTGGAAGGTGCTGTGCATCGTGCTGATCATGAGCGGCGTGGTCGGTCTCAGTCTGGCGGGTCCGCGCTGAACGACGCGCTACCTGCGGCTACGGCCGCGAGGCATCAAGCCGAATCGGATTCCGCCGCCGGTCGCCCCAGCTGGGTCACCGGCTCCCTGCCGGTGACCGTGGCGATGAGTCGTTCCAGAAAATCAGCCAGCAGCTGCAGTGACATCACCGCCATCGCCACGGCGGCGGCAAGCTTCGCCGGCCACAGCGGGTACTCGATGGCGCCAAAGCGGATCTGCTGACGCTGCGTGGCGATGATCGCTTCGACCCAAGCCTGCCAGGTCATCAGACTGATGAAGACCAGGACCAGTAGAAGCACGATGACCTCGAGTGGCAACAGCACCCTGTTCGGCATGCGATCGGTGAACAGCGTCAAACGCAGGTGCCCCTTGAGATACTGCGTGTAGGACATGAGGCTGAAGAAGATGAATGCCATCAGCATCTCGACCAGCTCGATGACGCCGAGGAAGGAGCGGCCGAGCAGGTAGCGATAGAACACCTCGGCGAGCGTCGCCACAGTGATCACGACCACCATGCTGGAGGCGAGGAATCCCATGAGCACGCTGAGTCGCCCGATGAACCACTGCAGAGAACGCAGCAACCGTCCGATCCCATTCATACATCAGGCTCCTGTTGCGAGCATGGCTGTTCGACACGGCGCCGGGCAGCGACCCGGGCACCGTCGCCCGGGTCGCTGCTGATGACGCTTCAGTCCGGTCGGCCCAGCGCCACCGATACCGGGTCGATGTAGTCGGTCGCCTTAGGCTCGTTCTCGATCAGCAGCTTGCGGAAGCGCTCGAAGAAGGCCCGCGCCGGGGCGCCGCGCGCTTCACGTGACTTGATCGCCTCCTCCCAGACCTTGCCCTGCACCAGCTCGCGAGCCTTCTCGCGCTCTTCCTTCTTCCAGCGGACGAAG
>JAGRHX010000995.1 GCA_020444775.1 Gammaproteobacteria bacterium | reverse complement strand
CGCGCATGCCTACGGTGAACGACCCGTGCTGTCAGGACGACTGGCGCGCTATCAGGACGTGTTGCAGCGACTCATCGCAATCGATCGCCGCGAGCGCTTCGACAGCGCGGCCCAGGCCTTGATGGAGCTCGAAGCCCTGCGTGCGAGGCGGCGCTGAGCCGCGACACGCGCAGAGCACACGCCGACTCGCCATCCACAGGGCCGGGATTGGCCTGGCCGCTCGGCCTGGATTACTGTTGTGCAGACGACTCCGGGCCGAGACTGCGACCGGCGTCACGATGCCGTGAGCGTGCCCGTACCGAACGCGGCGTCCGCATCCACTTCGCATCACAGGTTCGAGCCATGCCCAAAGCCAGGTCCAGAGTGAGGATGACCTTTGATTCGCTGCAGCTGGAGGTCGAGCTGCTCGACACGCCCACGGCTCAGGCCATCGTCGCCGCATTGCCCTTCGAGTCCTCGGTCAACACCTGGGGTGAGGAGGTGTATTTCGGCACACCGGTCTCGGTTGCGCGTGAACCGGATGCACGTGCCGTGGTGGAGGCAGGCGAGATTGCGTTCTGGACGGACGGTGACGCCATTGCGATCGGATTCGGTCGTACGCCCGTATCGCGGGGAGACGAGATACGATTGGCCTCACCCACCAACATCTGGGCGCATGCGCTGGACGACGTGAAGCGTCTGTCCGCCGTCCGCGGCGGCGAGACGGTGCGCGTCGAGCTGGTCGACTGACGTCGCCGGCCGAGGGATCCAGGGTCTTACGAGCACTTGCGCCCAGATCTTGCGGGGAGACGAGATGCCTTGCCGTCGACGTGGGACGCTGGCCGCGGCGCGTGACGTTGCGGGGTCGACTGACGTCCGGCGCCGAATCGCCATGCAGCGCACTGAATCCTCCTGGAAACACCTCTGGAGACTCCGATGTCACGTAGCGTGTTCGATCCGGCGTTCGCCGACCTGCCTCAAGTTCTACCCATCTTTCCCCTGCCGCAGGCAACCCTGCTGCCCGGCCTGATCCTGCCGCTCAACATCTTCGAGCCACGCTACCTGGCGATGGTCGGCGATGCGCTGGGGGCCGGACGGCTGATCGGCATGGTGCAACCCGATGCGACGCGCGGGGGTGACGACGACGTGGTCGTCTATCCGGTCGGCTGCGCCGGGCGCATCACCAGTTTCAAGGAGAGTAACGACGGCAGGTTCCTCATCAACCTGACCGGCGTGGCCCGCTTCCGGATCGACCAGGAGCTGGAGATGCAACACGGCTATCGGCGGGTGCGGCCGGACTGGTCCGGGTTCGAGGAAGACCTGGTCGAGACCGAACTTCCGGAGCTGGACCGGGAGCGACTGCGAACGGTTGTGCAGGGTTTCCTGCAACGTCGCGGCATCGAGCTGGAGTGGAAGGCCGTCGATGCGCTGTCCAATCAGCGGCTGGTGGACGTGCTCTGCATGCAGCTGCCGTTCTCGGTGGAGGAGAAGCAGCTGCTGCTCGAGGGACGGTCAGTGTCCGAGCGCGCCGAGCTGCTCGGCACACTGGCGATGATGGCTGCCCAAGAAGGTGGCGGCGATGTCGACGGAGCCGGCAGCGTGCGCCACTGACGGCGCGAAGCACGTCTGGATTGCCACGGATGCAGAGCGCGAGAACTCAGGGTACGAAACGCCCGGTGAACAGGTAGAAACCGCCGATCGCGATACCGAGCGCGACCAGCAGCACCAGTACCCACAGCGCTTTGTTGCCCTGACGGTCGGGCGTCGAATGAGTGGTCGTGGCCTTCCTGGCGCTGGCGGCGGATGCGGCACGGTTGGCCGTCGATTGCACCGCTTGTGGTTTCGCCCTCGATGCCTGCGATTCGGCCATCCCCCGCTGCGGCATGATCGCGGTCGCATCGGGTCTGAAGGACGGCGCGGCCGGCGGCGAGGGTGTGCCGTTGTCAGCCATCACGGGCCGGGTACCCATCACCACCGTGCGCTCGAACTCAGGGGGCGGCACCGGGACATCGGCGCTGTCCGGCGGGTCCAGCACCTCGTAGGTGTAGACCACCCTGCCGAGCGTTACCGAATCACCGTTCTTCAGGACCTGACGGGTGATGCGGCTGCCGTTCACCCGTACGCCGTTGGTGCTTTCCAGATCGATGATGGCCCAGGCGCCGTTCTCCACGGCGATCCGAGCGTGCTTGCGGGAAACACCCTCGCCCTTGACGACCGCGTCATTGTCCTCGGTCCGGCCGACCAGCACGTCACTGTCGTGCAGTCGGATCTCCGCGCCGGTCGGTCCCTTCAGCTTGGACAGGTCCTGACAGCGCAGCAAGGCGCGCGGCGGCCGCTGCCCGCCGGTTCCGCGAACGGTCCCACCGGCCGTGCCGAGATGGGATTGCTGGGCGAATTTCCTGGTTTCTTCTTGCATGCTGTTTCGTGGCGAGCCGCGCGTTGGTCCTGACGGAAGCCCGGAGTATAAGTCAAGTACACCACTCTATCGGAAGCAAGTTCGCAAAACCTTTGGAGCGGCTTGCCGTGCGCCGACAGCTGCCGCGTCGCGGGGCCGGCGACACGCTTGCCGGACGGCCGCCCGTCACTCACCCGTCATCGCCTTCATGGCCAGGGCCTTCATGGCCAGGGCCTTCATGGC
>JAGRHX010000994.1 GCA_020444775.1 Gammaproteobacteria bacterium | reverse complement strand
CCGATCATCGCCGCGGTGAACGGCGTGTGTGCGGGTGGCGGCGTCGAGCTGCTGCTCGCCAGTGACATCCGGCTGGCGGCGCCGCATGCGCGCTTTGGTCTGCCGGAAGTAAAGTGGGCCATCTATCCCTTCGGTGGCGCCGCGGTGAAGCTGGTCGAGCAGATCGGCTACGTGCACGCGATGGACCTGTTGCTCACCGCGCGTCTGGTCGATGCCAGCTACGCCGAGCGGATCAATCTCATCAACCGGGTCGTGCCCGCACAGACGCTGCTCGACGAGGCCATCGAGACGGCGCGGTTGATCGCCGCCAACAGCCCGGTGGCGGTGCAGGCGGTGCGAGAGCAGATCAGCCGCACCCAGGTGGAGCATGCGCTCGATCGGGAGGCGCTCGAGCAGGCGCTCGGCGACCGGGTGCGCGCGAGCGCCGATTTCAGCGAGGGCGTGGATGCCTTCAGGCGCAAGCGCACGCCCGACTATGGCTGAGAGGCTGTGAAACGATCCCACGGCCTGCTGCGACGGCGCGTGAACGCAAACCGCGGCGTTGCGGAGACCTTCGAAATCGATAACGTAGCCCGCTACGCGCACGATTTCGTGCACCCTCGCGCCTTGCGGCACACGCCCGGACACCGCTTCGCGACGACCGCGGGAATGTTTCACAACCGCTGAGCGCCGCATGATCGAGCGCGGTAAGCTCGGCGTCCGGACGCCGGGGAGACCGTCATGATCGAGCCCGTGCTGCTGACCGCGGCGCAGATATTCACTTTCGACAGGCAGCAGGCATTGACCAATGCCAGCGGCTTCTTCTTCGAGCGTGACGGGCGGCTGTTCCTGGTGACCAGCCGGCACGTGGTGGTCGACGAGGCGAGCAAGCACTTCCCGGATCGAATCGAGATCGAGCTGCATGTCGATGCCGGGGATCTGGCCAGGGCCGAACGACACTCGATGCCGCTGTATCGTGACGGCAAGAGTCTGTGGAGACAGGGTGTGGACACCGCGGGTGGCATCGACGTGGCGGTCGTCGAGATCGACCGCGCCACGCTACCCGAGTCGGCGGTCTTCTACGCGTTCACGCTCGATCACCTGCGCAGCCCGCCGGCCACGGTCGAGGTCGGCTCGGCCCTGTTGATTGTCGGCTTCCCGCTCGGCTTTCACGATGTGTTGCACCACATGCCGGTGGTGCGGCACGCGGTGCTGGCATCCTCCTTCGGGCTTCGCTTCCAGGGCCAGGGCTACTTCCTGACCGACGGACGCACCCACCGCGGCAGCAGCGGCGCGCCGGTCGTGATGCGGGTCGTCGATCCGCAGCCCGAGCTCGGCGATCTGCCGTGGCTGCTGATCGGTGTGCATTCGGCGCGTCTGGACCTGGGCACCCGCGACGCGGTGCTCGACGAGGCGCTGGGGCTGAACTGCGCCTGGTACGCGGACATCATCGAGACCCTGACCGAGGGCTGAGCGTTAGGCCGACGCCAGCGGCCTGCCTGTCTCGTCGACCGTCGGCCCGATCCCAGCCACCGTCGTGCGGTGCATCACCCGACGATGGCGATCGCTTTCGAACGGCGTCGCCCGGTGCAGCACACAGCGGTTGTCCCAGATGACGAAATCCAGTGGTTGCCACTTGTGCACGTAGACGAAGGCCGGTTGCGTCGCCTGCTCGAGGAGGCTGTCCAGCAGCTGCCGTCCCGCCTGCTCCGACCAGCCGACGATGCGCGCGGCATGACCACCGGCAAAGTAGTTCGAGCGCCCGTTTCGGGGGTTGCGCCGGACCAGCGCGTGTCGCACTGGTGGCACCTGGGCCAGCGCCTCGGGCGGCGCTTCGTAGCCCTTGATCTGACGTCTGGACCAGGCGTAGTCGTGCTCGACGACCAGCCCCTCGAGCCGCGCGCGTTGCGCCGGTGACAGCGCGTCGTAGCCGGCTCTGCAGCTTGCGAACTCGGTGTCCGCGCCGGTCGGCGGCACCTCCCGACCGGACAGCATTGAGCAATAGGACGGGACCTGCTTGAACGAGCTGTCGCTGTGCCAGCGCTCGTTACCGCTGTTGGAACGCAGTCGTGGGTGGCCGGGCGGATACAGCTCGCCGCTACGCAGGTCGACATTGGTGATGTTCGAAATCGGCTGATTGCCGTCGCCCTCACGTTTGTAGAGCATGTCTTCGAGCGGGCCGAAACGGCGGCTGAAGGCGATCTGGGTCGGGTTGTCGAAGGCTTGCTGCCGGAACACGAGCACCGAATGCTCGTCGAGCAGTGCCTTGATCTCTTCGATGACCGGGTCTGGCAATGGGCCGGTCAGGTCGATGCCGGTGATCTCCGCACCGATGTGCGGGTTCAGCGTGCGGACTTTCATGCGGTTCAATCTCCGGCTGATGAGGGCCTATCGGGCGAGCCCGCCTGTCGGATGCAGCAAAGCGTCTCGAGCCGAGCGCATCGCACCCCGGGCAGGGTACAGTGCGGCGATCGACCACGGTGGGCCGGACTGGCATTGTACGGCCCGCATGATCGGAGGACACACGGGTCTGGTTGATGACGGTTGCCCTGGCAGGTGCTGCATGGCGGCCGTCTGCCTGGTGGCCGTCATGGAGAGGCCCGGTCGTTTGCGGGACGAATGCCGTTGATCCAGGTTGGATTCGCCGGTGTTCCAGACGCACGCGGCCCGGCGCCGGCGAAGACCCGGCGCTGACGAAGACCCGGCGTTGACCAACACAAGTCCCCGTGAAGGAGGCTGGATGTACGCGAACCCTCGATTCCTGGTCGAGACCGACTGGCTGGCGAAGAACCTTGATGACCCGCGGCTTCGGATCTTCGACGTCACCGGCATGCTCACCTCGTCGCTGGTCAACCTGGCCGACGAGCGTAGCTACCGTCGTGGACACATACCTGGCGCGGCGTTCCTGGACGTTGCCGGTCGTGATGGAGCGCTCGCGAAGCCCGGTGCGTCGCTGCCGTGGACCTGGCCGGAGACCGACGTCGCGCTGGGCGAGCTCGGTCGCATCGGCGTGTCGCGTGAGTCGCGGGTGGTCCTCTATGCGGCATCACCACGGCCGGGCGTCGACAAGGGCATGATGTGGTGCACGCGCGCCTGGTGGGTGATGGCGAGCCTGGGAGTGGACTGCGCGGTCCTCAATGGTGGCTTCGAGAAGTGGCAGGCCGAGGGGCGTCCCGTGTCGACCGAGAACCACCGCTATCCGTCAACGAGCTGCATGGCCGGTCCTTCGAGCTACGGTGCCGTCGCGAGTCGCCAAGACGTGCTGCGCGCGCTGCAAACATCCGGGGTATGCGTGGTCGATGCGTTGTCCGAGGACAGCTTCGCGGGTCGCGGGCGTGCCATCTACGGCCCGCGCAAGGGCCACATCAGCGGTGCGCTCAACGTGCCCGCGAACGACCTGCTCGCGGCGGACGGCACCTTCCTCGACGCGCCGAGCCTGCGCGCTCGTCTCGGTGAACGGCGACTGTTCGAAGCCGAACAGGTGGTGACCTACTGCGGTGGTGGCATCGCCGCGACGGTCGACGCGTTCGCGCTGGCACTGCTCGGTCATCCGAACGTCATGGTCTACGACGCGAGCCTGATGGAGTGGGCACCGGATCCCGACTTGCCGATGTCCGACCCACAGGCGCGATGACCTGGCGACCGGCCCATCGCGATGGCCCGCATCGAGAGAACGGCGCGTGTCGACTCGAATCTGTTGTCCGGCCGCGTGGGGTCCGCTACCGCGATAACGACTGTGCGGCCAGCGTGGCGGTCAGCAACAAGCCCTGGGCTGTGGTATGGAAGCTCGCTCTGTGGGCGCCCACGGCGATCCCTTTGCGATTGAACCCGAGGTGCAGGTCCTTGCCCAGAGTCACGAGTGGTTGAAAATCACCCCACGCGCCGGACCGGTGCTGCGCCCTCAGCAAACGGTAGAGCCACCGTGGCTTGACCCGCTCACTGGCCCCGGTCTGCACCAGCATCAACACGCGCTGTACGTACACATCGACGACGCGTGGATCCCAGGTCAGTTGTCGGAGCACGACCGCCTGCAGCGTCGCGATCTGCTCATGCAGTTCATCCGGCGACCCACAGTTGCGTTGCTGCCGAAGGAGGATCCCCATCATCTGGTGCGTGACACAGGCTGGGCCGAAGGGATGTTGACGGCTGCAGAAATCCGTGGAGAACTGCGCGCTTATCACCCGCGACTCGGCAAGTGCCTGGCTGCAGCTCAGGCCGTAGAGAAAATACTGATTGTAGTCGGGCAGATGTGCGATGCTGTCTGGAGACAGCGCGGGTATGTAGCCTGGATCGAAGAGCGCTCGCCAATAGCTGGCACGGCGGCTGGCGAGCTGGCGTTGCTCGTAGTCGGCGAACAGAGCCGCGAGTCGGGCGTCGTCGGTCAAGTCGAGGCTGCGCTTGACCATCCACCACAGCATGGCATTTCGATTCTCGAGCAGCTGCGCGCGATTCTCGTTCAGCCAGACGATCGAACGTTCCAGGCTGTCCAGAACGTCCTGTCGGGCAACGCTGTCCCGACCGAGGTTGTTGTCCAGAACCAGGACTACATAGAACAGGACCGGACTCAGGCAAGCGAACGCCAGGCCGTAGAGAATTCCCTTCTTCATGGTCGGGACCGGGTTTCATCCGTGAGATGGCGCTCTGCAAGCGGCCGCGATGGGAGAGCAGGACCTGGCGCAACATGCCTTGAACCCCCGCCCGACTGCCGTTGATGCGGGGGCCCGTTCGGATCAGCGCGTGCTGGAAGTCTCCTCGGTCGCGCCAGCATCGCGTCGGCTCCCTTCTCGACTCAGAACGAAGCCACGGTAGCCGTCCGCCGCGATCTCCTCGCACAACGCGCAGTACCGGTCGAAGCCGCCGAAGTAGGGCATGTAGATACGCTTCTTGCCTGGGATGTTCGCGCCGACGTACCACGAATCCGCTCGCGGGTAGAGGGTCGCTTCGGCCATCTCCCTTGAATGTTCCACCCAGGCCGCCTGGGCCTGTGGTGTGGCCTCGATGCGATCCAGGCCGTTCTCGCGCATACGATCGATGAGCGCCATGAGCCAGTCGGTATGCTGCTCGAGCGCGACGATCATGTTGGCCTTGACCGAGGGACTGCCGGGGCCGTTGATCATGAACAGGTTCGGCAGACCGGCGACCATCAGTCCGAGGTAGGTGCTCGGGCCGTCGGACCAGGCGTCACGCAGGGTGTAGCCGTTCGGGCCCTGGATGTCGATGCCGAGCAGGGTGCCGGTCATCGCGTCGAAGCCGGTCGCGAAGATGA
>JAGRHX010000993.1 GCA_020444775.1 Gammaproteobacteria bacterium | reverse complement strand
AGCCGAACATGCTCACCGACGGCCGTGTGCCGGAGAGCTGCTCAAAGCCCTGCACGAACTCGGCCATGATCTGGAAGACCTTCCACGACTCGCGTGTCAAGGCCGCCTCGTCCACGGCGCGTGGCTTGGCCGACCGCACGGTCGCAGGCGGGGCGCCGGCGTCGCCCGGAGCGGATTGCCCGGCGTGTGTGGTCGCGCTCTGCGACGCCGCTGCCGCGGCTCCGTCCCGGCTGTCGCGAGTCGCTGCCGGTTGCGGCTGCAGGTCGGCGGCCCGCCCGCTGCCGGCCAGCGGGTCGGTCTGGTCGTTGCGCATCTTCGACTCCGTCAATGAATGAGCGCCCGAACGGGTGCTGTTCGTACGTGGGTCCGCTCTTGCGTTTCGTGTAAGACTGGGCCGTCTTGACCGTGAATCACGCGCCCCGGCGCTTGCTCCACATCGGGCCGATGCGAAGCAGCACCACGCCGGCCGCGGCAATCGCCGGGATTGGATTTCCGGGATGACCGTTCCTGGATGACCATCTGGCGATGGTCCTGGCGCGGGGACTTCCGATCGGCGCGCACCCCGCCGCTGCTGAGCCCGAGCGCGTGCGGGTATGCTTGACGCCATTGTACGTCCACGTCCGGGCTCCGCAGTGGCAGCGGGCGTGCCGCCAGCCGCGTTCGACGCGCTTACAGCTACAGCGTCCCGTCATCGACCGTGTATCGACCAGCGTGGCGGTGACTGGAACCAATCCGAGGAACACCTGTTTCATGGCCGAGCAGCGCACCCTACTCCTGATAGACGGCTCGTCGTATCTGTACCGGGCCTTCCACGCCATGCCGGCGCTGACCAACTCCAAGGGCGATCCGACCGGCGCTGTCTACGGCATTACGGCCATGCTCAAGCGGATTCACGAGTCGCTGAGCCCGGACCTGGTGGCGGTGGTATTCGATGCCCACGGCAAGACCTTTCGTGACGATCTGTATGCCGAGTACAAGGCCAACCGGCCACCCATGCCCGACGAGCTGCGTTCCCAGGAGCAGGCCATACGCGAGGTCATCAAGGCCATGGGGCTGCGTCGCATCGAGGTGTCCGGGGTGGAGGCCGACGATGTGATCGGTACCCTGGCACGGCTCGCCGCCGAGCGCGGCATGACGGTGCTGATGTCGACCAACGACAAGGACATGGCGCAGCTTGTCGACGATGACGTGCTGCTGGTCAACAACATGGACGACAGCCGTCTGGACAGCGACGCGGTGGAGGCCCGCTTTGGCGTGCCACCGTCGCTGATCGTCGACTATCTGACCCTGATCGGCGACACCGTGGACAACGTGCCGGGAGTGCCCAAGGTCGGGCCGAAGACCGCGGTCAAGTGGCTCGAGGAATATGGATCGCTGGACGGCATCATCGACAACGCGGCGTCGATCAAGGGCAAGGTGGGCGAGAACCTGCGAGCAGCGCTGGAGCAGCTGCCGCTGTCTCGCGAGCTGGTGACCATCCGTCGGGACGTGGACCTGGATTTCGATCTGGACGATCTGCGGCCGGGGGAGGCGGACCGCGAGCGTCTGCGTGAGCTGTTCACCGAGCTCGAGTTCAAGACCTGGCTGGCCGAGCTGCTGAACGATCCGGAGCTGAAGTCCGCTGGCAACGGTGGCTCTGGCAACGAGCCGCGGCGTAGCTACGAGACGGTCCTGGACCAGAGCCGCTTCGACAGCTGGCTGGAGCGTCTGAAGGACGCCGATCTGTTCGCATTCGATACCGAGACCACCAGCCTTGATTACATGGCCGCGGAGATTGTCGGTGTCTCCTTTGCGATCGTCCCCGGCGAGGCCGCCTACGTGCCGCTCGCGCACAGCTACCCGGAGGTGCCCGAGCAGCTCGACCGCGAGCAGGTGTTGGAACAGCTGCGGCCGCTGCTCGAGGACCCGGAACGCGCCAAGCTCGGCCAGAATCTCAAGTACGACATGAGCGTGCTCGCCCGCCACGGTGTCGAGCTTCGCGGGGTCAGATACGACACCATGCTGGAATCGTATGTGCTCGATAGCACCGCGACCCGGCATGACATGGATTCGCTGGCCCTCAAGTACCTGGGTGAACGCACCATTGCCTTCGAGGAGGTGGCGGGCAAGGGCAAGAGCCAGTTGACCTTCGACCAGGTGCCGCTGGAGCAGGCCGGCGAATACGCGGCCGAGGACGCCGACGTGACGCTGCGTCTGCATCACGAGCTGTGGTCACGTCTGGCGCCGCAGAAGGCGCTGAGAACCCTGTTCGAAGAGCTGGAGATGCCGCTCATCGGCGTCTTGTCGCGGATCGAGCGCACCGGGGTGCGGATCGACGCGTCACTGCTGGAAGCCCAGAGCCGCGAGCTTGCCACGCGCATGAAGGAGATCGAGGCGGAAGCCTACGAGGCAGCCGGCGAGCCTTTCAAGCTCGGTTCCACCAAGCAGATCCAGGAACTGCTGTTCGACAAGCACAAGCTGCCGGTGCTGGCAAAGACGCCGAAGGGCCAGCCGTCCACGGCGGAGTCGGTGCTGCAGGAGCTGGCCCACGAGCATCCGCTGCCGCGCTTGATCCTCGAGCACCGGGCGTTGTCGAAGCTGCGCTCGACCTACACCGAGGCCTTGCCGTCGTGCATCAACCCGAGCACCGGTCGGGTCCATACCAGCTATCACCAGGCGGTGGCCTCGACCGGACGACTGTCGTCCTCCGAGCCCAATCTGCAGAACATACCGGTCCGCACCGAGGAGGGGCGACGCATCCGGCGTGCCTTCATTCCGGCCGATGGGTATCGACTGCTGGCGGCGGACTATTCCCAGATCGAGCTGCGCATCATGGCGCATCTGTCCGAGGACCAGGGACTGCGGGCGGCTTTCGAGCGTGGCGAGGACGTGCATCGGGCAACCGCCGCGGAGGTCTTCGATGTCGAGCCGGACGCGGTCGATGCCGAGCAGCGACGACGCGCGAAGGCGATCAACTTCGGTTTGATCTACGGCATGTCGGCTTTCGGTCTGGGCCGTCAGCTCGGTATCGAGCGTGGCGAGGCACAGAGCTATGTGGACCTGTATTTCGAGCGCTATCCGGGTGTCAAGGCCTACATGGACCGGACCCGGGAGAAGGCGCGAGCCGACGGCTTCGTCGAGACCGTATTCGGTCGACGGCTCTACCTTCCCGAGATCAACTCACGCAATGCGCAACGCCGTCAGTACGCCGAGCGGACCGCGATCAATGCGCCCATGCAGGGCACTGCGGCCGACATCATCAAGCGCGCAATGCTGCGGGTGGACGAGGCTTTCGCCGGGAAAGCGGACCAGGTGCGCATGATCATGCAGGTGCACGACGAGCTGGTCTTCGAGGTGCGTGAGAATCAGGTCGACGCGGTGCGCGACGATATCGAGCAGATCATGGTCGGGGCCGCCAGCCTGGAGGTGCCGCTGGTGGTCGAGCTCGGCGTCGGAGACAACTGGGAGAGCGCGCACTGAAGACCAACCCGGGCCACGCTCTTGCGTGGCATCGTTCTTCCATGGATCTGTGCGACACTCCTGCTACTATTCGACTGCGCCGGTGTGACCATGGTAGGGCCGATGCGCCGGCCCGAGCCGGTGCGTCCAGGCCAACCCGGCGGGCTTCGTTCAATCAACCTGACACGAGAACAAGGGCGCGGCACCTGACCGCTGGGACCATGCTGATCATTCCCGCCATCGATCTCAAAGACAATTGCTGTGTAAGACTCAAGCAGGGGCGGATGGAGGAGGCGACAGTCTACTCCGACGACCCCGTGGCCATGGCCCGTCGCTGGGCCGCCGCGGGGGCCCGCCGGCTGCACATAGTGGATCTGAACGGCGCCGTGTCCGGGCAGCCGGTGCACGCGGACATGGTGCGGCGCATCTGTGACGCGCTCCCGGACATACCGATGCAGGTCGGTGGTGGTATCCGTGACGAGGATACGATCGATGCCTATCTGGGGGCCGGCGTGCAGTACGTGATCCTGGGTAGCAAGGCAGTCGCGGCACCCCATTTCATCGCCGACGTGTGCGTGGAGTTCCCCGGACACATCATGGTCGGTCTGGATGCGCGCAACGGCAAGGTCGCGACCGACGGCTGGTCCAAGCTGTCCCACCACGACGTCACCGATATGGCCCGGCAGTTCGAGCGGGACGGTGTTGAGTCGATCGTTTTCACCGATATCGGCCGCGACGGCATGCTGCAGGGCGTGAACACCGCCTCGACGGTGGATCTGGCGCGGGCCGTGCACATTCCGATCATCGCCTCCGGTGGCATCCGCAGCCTCGACGATATCCGCTCGCTGTGCGAGTTCGCCGACGAGGGGATCATGGGCGCCATCACCGGCACCGCCATCTACGAGGGCACGCTGGATTTCGCGCAGGCTCAGCAGCTTGCCGACCAGCTCTGCGGATCGGACGAGTAACGCAATTGGCACTGGCAAAGCGCATCATCCCGTGTCTTGACGTCGACGCGGGTCGGGTCGTCAAGGGCGTGAAGTTCGTCGGCATACGAGACGCCGGTGATCCGGTCGAGATCGCGCGACGCTACGACGAGCAGGGCGCCGACGAGCTGACCTTCCTCGACATCACCGCCACCAGCGACGCACGCGACCTGATCCTGCCCATCATCGAGGCCGTGGCCTCGCAGGTCTTCATCCCGCTGACGGTGGGCGGCGGCGTGCGCACCGTCGACGACGTCCGCCGCCTGCTCAACGCGGGCGCCGACAAGGTCAGTTTCAACTCGG
>JAGRHX010001524.1 GCA_020444775.1 Gammaproteobacteria bacterium | reverse complement strand
CCCGCCGCGGTCACGGTGCGGTACTTACCCGGCGGCGGACGTTGGATGGCGTTCCCCTGTGCGGAAGTTAAATTAGCGGCGCTCGTTAATTTCACTTAGGGTTTTAACTGAAATTAGCGGCGCGAGCAACGCTCAAATAGGACCTGCTGCTAAATCAACACCCATTGTTGCTGTCCAGGCTACGCAAAAGACTGTCGGGGAGGAGAGGCCAAGCCCAATGCTCCTGTTCCGCCGCCCCAAAGAACCCTCAAGCAAGCTGGCACATCCACCCGTGCAATCCAGCGCTTTATCGATGTTCTCGTCACTCGCAGGCTTTGTCGCTGCTCGGTCCGCCAAACAGCCATCAAGCGAATTCCGTCTCCAGGTACAGGCG
Source organism: Gammaproteobacteria bacterium (assembly GCA_020444775.1). Next base: position 4,391 of record JAGRHX010001524.1, on the reverse strand, counting down.
CAGCACACCCACTGCGCGGACCGTGAGGTTACAATTCTGGCGTTCCGCTTCCGGCCAGGAATCGACTTCTCTATGGCAAGAACCGACGCCCGCGAGCAACCGGCCTACACCCTGGCCGAAGCAGCCCGCTACCTCAAGGTGGCGCCGGCGACCTTGCGTTCGTGGGTGGTTGGACGGCCGTACCCCACTGGAACGGGCACGGCGCATTCAAAGGCGTTAATCCGGCCAGCAAAAAATCCACCGGTATCGCTCTCGTTCTGGAACCTGATCGAGGCGCACGTTCTGCGCTCTCTGCGCACAGACCACGCCGTTCCGATGGACGCGCTCCGTCGCGCGATCAACTACGCCGAAAAGACCCTCAATATCGAACGCCTACTACTAAGCCCTGAGTTACGCACTGATGCGGGCAAGCTTCTGCTGGAGCGCTACGGTCAGTTGATCGAGCTGTCCGCGTCCGGCCAGATCGCCATGCGCAGCATGTTCAAGGCGCATCTTGAGCGGGTCGAGTGGGACGAATGGAAATTCCCAGTGCGCCTGTATCCCTTTACCGTCGGGAGCATTGCCACCGAGAAGCGGCCGGTCGCCATCACCGCCGATGTCGCGTTTGGCCGTCCGGTGCTGGTGCACGGCGGCGTCACCACCGCGGCGATCGCGGGACGCATCGATGCAGGTGAGTCGATCGCAGACCTGGCGGACGACTATGACCTGACCGTTGCCGAGATCGAGGACGCCGTGCTGTACGAGCGGGCCGCCTGAGACCCGCGGGATGGCGCCGGTCTTCTTCACTGATCGCGATCTCGGCAAGCAATTCCCCATGATCCTGCGTGAAGCGGGCCTAACGGTGGAGCGACATGCAGACCACTTTCCCCAGGACTGCCCGGACCCGGACTGGCTACACGCCATCGGTAGCCGCGGCTGGATTGCGATCACGCACGATGGCCGCATTCGCTACAAGCCAAACGAACTGGCCGCCGTCATCGAACACCGCGTCTCACTGCTCGTCATGGTCGGCCATGCCCCCTACGCGGAACTGGCGCGCAACCTTCTGGCCACACAGGCGCGCATCTTCGGCTTCATCCAGCAACACAAGCCGCCGTATATCGCCAAGGTTTACCGTCATGCAGCCGCCAGACGTGCACATGAGTCGATGGCGCCCGGGCGAATCGAGTTGTGGTATCCGCAGAAATCACGGTGCTGATCTGCGTCGCCGGCGTCTCAACTACCCCGCTAGCGCTTGGCATTCGGCACGATCATGCCGCACAAGCGACGTCGCCACAAATAGAACAATGCACACGTAAAGCCGTGCTTGCGGCATAAGTCCTTGATCGGCGTGCCCGCTTCGGCTTGCTTGAGGAAGGCAATGATCTGCACGGTATTTATGCCTGCGCAGTCCGTCCCCGGCCACCGCTTGCTTTCCAAGATTCCACGAACTTCCACAAATCGTGTGGTTCCACGCAATATCTCCACACGCTGATCTATGCCGCGCCTTGCAACGCCTCAGACAGCACCTTCCACTGCTCGGATCCGTCTGACGTTGTCAGCGAGAGTAGATCCACAGGCACCACATGCACCCTGGGTCCGCTTGGCAGCACATCAAGCCGGTGCGTTCGCGTCAGCGATTCGGTTTTCGGATACAGCAACAGCATTTCGGTGCAACCGTAGCGATGTCCATAGCTAACCATCTGATAGAGGTCCGCCTGCGACACCCCGAGCTTTCGCTCCCCTTCGTCGGCACGCTTCCACTTGGTATCCATGATCGCGACCAGCCTACCGTCCCCATCAGCCAGCGAAATGTCAGGCCTCACCGCGAATACTTCTTCACCGCTTCTGTCGTGCACTGCCAATCGCTGTTGGGGACCCTGCGTCCGCAATCGATATCCCGCCGACCAGGCATGACGCCTCAGCTTCACTGCGACAAACTCCTCGAATAACCGATTCATGTCCAATAGAAGGGAAAGATATCGGTTCTCACCGGATGACACATCCGGGTTCTGATTGCTCAAGAACCAGCGACAGTATTCGAATGTCGCTGCATAGCGACTCAGCGTCCTATCAGGCTGGAGGCTGTTCAACTCGCTCACGGAAACCTCTCGACTAGTCACATGGTCGAGCCGATGAAGCAATTCGGTGAGGGCACGTTTGGTCGCACCAGCGATGCAGACTCCGAACAGCATCGAAACCACGCACTTGATGACTTGGTTGTAAGCGTTGTCCTCGATCAGTTCGTCGTATTCGCAATACAGGCGCTGAGCGCTCATCGCGTTCACACGAAGGTGGCGATCAATCTTCAGTTTGCCCCGAAGCACCGCCAGGTTGTCAGAACGATCAACGTATCTGCGGATCATTCCATGGCGCAGCTGATGAAAAAGTTCTTCACAGAACTGGCGGATAAAGACATCCAGCAGATGCCTGTTCTGCAATCCGATGGCGGAGAACGATCCACGATGCAGCTTCATTCGACGGGCCGTGAAGAGCATATGGATCAGGACATGCCGCGCCTCGACCCCGCCATCCTCGCGACCATAGATTTTTGGCAAAACCTCCAGCGTGTCGTCACCGAGCGCTATTACTCCACAGAACTGGGAAAACTTCACCGAAGCTCGCCCCCATTCGATGGCGCGACTCGGCAAACCCGCCTCGATCCGTTCGAGCAACCTTGCTTGTGCAATCGAAAGATGGGCGCCCGGAAGCTTGTTGCCAATGGCAAGCCGTTGATGTTCAGTGACCTTGATGACCGCCACTATGAGTCCTCATAGATCTTTCGAATAGCGTCTGGCGTTATGCTTTCGACTGTTGCAACCCAGTATTCGATGCTGTCCTCGAAGTCTTCATGGTCCATACCCAGGATATCGGCCCTACGCACCACGCGATGACATACGATCTGCGGTTCTATCGGCTTGCCGTTCTGGTCGATATCGCGAAGTACCAGCTGAATTCGCCGCCAATCTTCGTAGAAATACTCCTGAAGCAAGGGAAGTACCTGCTCCAGCAGGACGCGGCGCACTTCATCGAACGACTTCACGTCCATGAAATATGCATGGCCCAGTGTCTGATCGCGATGTAGCAGTAACTTCAGTCGCCTGTTCATTGCATCGAGCAACGCCCTCAGATCTACCGTACCGCCATCTCCATCCGGCACCGAGCCCCGACCGTCGGCCCCTGAGATCACACCAGATTCTGGCATCAGCTCCTCGAATCGAAAGCGCCGCCGCAGCGCCGTGTCCAGGAGCGCAATGGATCGATCTGCCGTATTCATTGTCGCTAGGATGTCGAGATTGGCAGGGACTCCAAACAGATCGCCGGAATAGGGCAACGTCGCCTCCATTCCACCAATTTGGCGTCCGTCGGCGCCATAGACCGCGCGCTTATCTGGCTCTATCAGGGTTATCAGCTCTCCCAGAATCTTGGCAATATTGCCGCGATTGATCTCGTCAATGAAGATCGCGTAGCGATGCGCCGGATCGGCCTTTGCCTGTAAACAAATTCGCCGAAACACTCCCGGCACCACGCGATAGACGATGCCCCCGCCTTCTTCGGACTCCTGCGGCCGAATGCCCTCCACGAAATCCTCGTAGCCATACGACTGATGGAAGGTGACGAATACGTAGCGTTTGACCGATTCGCGACTGGCTCCGCGCCCGGCCTTCAAGCGTGCAACGGCCTCCGCCACTTGCGGACACTCAATCTCCCAGCCGTCAACGAGAAACCATCTTGAATCCGCAGACTTGTCGAATACCAGACGCGCAGAGCGGTTTGCATAGCCCACCGTTTGCGAATCCGCCGGCGCATGGAGCTGCAAGGAGCCCCATATTGTGGCTCGGACGTTCTTGCTGGCTTGCACCGCTGCTTTCGAACGAACAATTCGATGGTTGAGAATGCCCTGCACCGCTGATCGACCACCGAGGTCCTGAAGCGCTACCGCAATCACTTCCCACCAGGTCATGTCCTGAATCAGAGACTGCAACCAATCGGTTTCCGTTTGTTGATCGGCTGGCGTCGAGTATTCATCGAAGTATTGTTTGAGCCGATAGGTTTTCCCGGTACCAGGCGGTCCGTAAAGGATGAGGTTGGTTGGCCGGCGATCCAATGCAACGGGAAGCGGCTCCCGAACTCCAGGAGCTGGCTTTGGAGTGGCGCCAACCAGCCTTTCCCAGAGCTTCTCTAGTCGCGCCGCGGGTCTGGGTCTGATCAGAATTCCGGATGCCTGCGGTGACCAATCCTGGTCGCCGACAGTAATCCTCTCAAGCTCAGAGGCTGGTAAAAACACGTCGATAGCCGGATCGAGAATCGTTGTGAACTCGACGTCAACAAAACGGCGCGTTTCTCCAGCCTCAGCCCTTTGGCGATCCCCATGTGCTGCCTCATAGGGTGCGCGCACGATGTTGCCGCAC
>JAGRHX010000992.1 GCA_020444775.1 Gammaproteobacteria bacterium | reverse complement strand
CATGCGCTGGCGGTGGCCGGCGAGCGACGTTTCGAGATGGTGTATGCGGCCTTGCAGCGCGCTCCGGACGAGCCTGCGCTGCCACGCGAGCTGAACGGGCTGCCGATCGACATATGGGCGCTCGACGCCGGACTGCTGGAGACGGCCGTCTTGCGCGAGCGTGTCGAGGCCTTCGTCCGTCACGGCGGCGGGGTGTTGCTGACCCTGGATCCACGCCTCGCCAGCGACGCCGCCAGCAATGTCACCAGCAGCCGCGAACTGGCCCTGCCGGGTGGACTGCGAGCGGTAGACGCGATCACCTATCCAGGCTCGGGTGCGGCCCTCGCATCCACGTTGACGACCGGTCGGGCGCGCAAAGACAACGACACGAGCGGCTGGCCCGACCGACTCGACGCGGCGCTCGGCGCGCCGGCCCTTCTGGGCGCGCTGGCCCAGGTGCGTGTCTATAGCGCCCGCACCCTACGCGGGCTGGACCGCTCCGACGTGACCATACTCCTGAGCCTCGAGGATGGTCATCCCTGGCTGGTGGAGCAGACCCTGGGCAGCGGCCGCCTGGTGCTGAGCACCAGTGGCCTGATGCCGCCGTCCACCAATCTGGCGCTCGAACCGGGCTTCGTGCCGCTCGCCCAGCGCCTGGTGGAGCATCTGGCCGGCCGCACCCCGGTCCCGGCCTGGCTACAGCGCGGCGAGGTGGTGGACCTGCGTCAGGTCGCGGCCCTGACCCCGAACGGCGCAGCCTGGCGCGACTTCCTTGCCAATCGCGGCAGCGTGGTGCTCGAGCATGCGGATGGCACCCGCCAACGCAGCACGCCCGGGCAACCGTTCGTCACCCTGGGTACCCCTGGCCTCACACGGGTGCACGCATCCGACGGTAGCCAGCCCGCGCTGCTACTGGCTGCCAATGAGAACCGCCGCGAATCCTTGCTGGATCGGGCTACGCCCGAGCAGCTGCTCGCCCGCATGGAGCATCTGCCGGCCCTGCCAGCGTCGGCCCGCGCGTCGCGCGCCAGCGCCACCGCGGGCGACGGCCCACGGCCCGCCGACGGCCGACCGCTCGGCTGGTACCTGCTCTGGATCGCCTTGCTGTTACTGCTCGGCGAAGGTCTGCTCGCGGCGCTCAGCCGCCGCTCCCCAGCTGCGACACGCTGAGCCGCCACCCATGCCCGTGCTTGTCCCGGAGAGCATCGCTATACTCGGTCATCCGGCATCGCGCGCCGCGCGGGTCGACCGCGCCGTGACGGGGCGCTAGCGCGCGGCAATAGCGACGACGAGCCGACGCGAAGCGCGTCACCCCACCGGTACCGTTGCCTACGGTGGCACAGGTATCGACCCGGATCGGTATTGACCCTGAGCGACATCGATCCCGAGCTGGATCGACCAGACACCACGCTGGAGGTGGAGATGGAACGGCGAGCGTTTGGCAACACCGGCCTCGAAGTGACCCTGATCGGCTTCGGTGCGATGACCATAGGCGGCGCCTTCGGCGCGGTCGACGACAAGCAGAGCAAGGCCGCGCTGCACGCCGCCATCGATGCCGGCATGAACTTCATCGACACCTCGAACGCCTATGGCGAAGGCCGCAGCGAGACGCTGATCGGCGAGTTCCTGAAGCAACGAGCGGATCGCGACCAGATCCTGATCTTCACCAAGGGTGGCAACAACATGGTCACCCGGGTCCGCAACTTCAGCCCTGACTACATCGCCGAATGTCTGGAGGGCAGTCTGCGAAGACTGGGTCGCGAGCCCATCGATCTATACATGCTGCACAATCCAAGCGTCGACAACATGAGCGCCGAGGATAGTTACGCGGTGCTCGAGAAGGCCAGGGCGGACGGCAAGATCCGCAACTGGGGCGTCTCGGTGAACACGGTGCCCGAATGCGAGCTGGCGGTCGAACAGCGGCGCGCAGCCAGCCTGCAGATGGAGTACAACGTCATCAACCAGAGCGCGGCGGGGGCCTTCACCAAGGCGCGTGGCGCCGGCCTGGGCGTGATCTCACGCGTGCCTTTGAACCGGGGCTTCCTCAGCGGACGTTTCGATGAGAACGTGCAGTGGAGCGAGGACGACACCCGAAAGCGCAATCTCACCGCCGAGAACATCCGCAAGCATCAGGGTCAGCTCGCCCGGGTCCAGCAGGCCGCCGCAGAGCTCGGCGTGAGCCCGGCCGAGGTGGCGATCCGGTTCTGTGCCTCCAATCCGGACGTGAGCTGTGTGATCCCCGGGGTGCGCAGTGCCGAGCAGGCACGTCAGAACGCCGCCTCGAGCGCACCGCTTCCAGACGAGATCCTGAAGCTGCTGCACGCCTGAACCCAACCATCCGCAACGGAGTCCGACAGATGCCCGCACTCGACGCGCTGGTCGCCCTGCAAGCGCAGATGCAGCAATGGCGACGTGACATCCACGCCCACCCCGAGCTCGGCTTCGAGGAGCACCGTACCTCGGAGCTGGTCGCCGGCCTGCTCGAGTCCTTCGGCTGCGAGGTCTATCGCGGCATCGGCAAGACCGGCGTGGTCGGTGCGTTACGCTCGGGCAACACGGCCCGCTCCATCGGCCTGCGCGCGGACATGGACGCGCTGCCGATCCAGGAGGCCAACACCTTCGAGCACCGCTCCAAGCACGACGGCCGGATGCATGCCTGCGGTCATGACG
>JAGRHX010000991.1 GCA_020444775.1 Gammaproteobacteria bacterium | reverse complement strand
GGCATCAACTTCTTCGACACCGCGGACCAGTACAACGGTGGGCGTGCGGAGGCGATCCTGGGGCGCCTGATGAAAGGCGAGCGGGACGAGCTGATCATCGCGACCAAGTGCTTCAACGCCACTGCACCGGACATCAATGCGCGGGGGACATCCAGGCGCCACATGAGCCGCGCGGTCGAGGCCAGCTTGAAGCGCCTCGATACCGACCGTATAGACGTCTTCTTCCTGCATCACCTCGACCGACGCACGCCGATCGAGGAGCAGATGCGTGGTCTGGAGGATCTGGTCCGAGCGGGCAAGATCCTGTATCCGGCGGTCAGCAACTACGCGGCCTGGCAGACCCAGCAGGCGCTGGGCGTGCAAGCCCTCAACGGCTGGGCGCGGCTGCAGGTCATCGAGCCCATGTACAACCTGGTCAAGCGTCAGGCCGAGGTCGAAATCCTGCCCATGGCCGCGGCCAACCGTCTGGCGGTGATCCCCTACAGCCCGCTCGGCGCTGGCTTGTTGTCCGGCAAGTACAACCGCTCGGGTCCGAGCGCCGAGGCCACGCGTGCGAGCAGCGAGGCGGATGAGCCGGCCGAAAACGCCGTGGGCCGGCTGCAGTCGAACAACATGTATCAGCTTCGTTATAGCGATGATTGGGTGATGCAGACCGCCGCGGATTTCGTCCGGCTCTGCGAGGCACGCGGTCTGAATCCGGTCAGCACCGCGGTGGCCTGGGTGGGGGCGCATCCAGCGGTGACGGCGCCGATCATCGGGGCCCGCAACCTGACCCAGCTGGCCGATTCGCTGGCCTCGGTGGACGTGCCCATGACCAGCACGCTGCGCGACGAGATCGGCGCGTTGTCGCCCATCCCGGCACCCGCCACCGACCGGCTCGAGGAGCAGAAGAAGGGACGTTAGCCGGCCGGCATGGCGAGCGTGCGCCGGACGGCCGCACGCTTCCTGCACATCTCGGCTGCCGCGGCGCGTCACTCGCCTTGCGGCAGGACCTCAGCGTCGTGCTCGCCCAGCTCCGGTGGCGGTCGGCGCAGCTCGCAGGGCGTTTCGGAGAACTTCAGTGGAAAGCCGGTCATGCGGATCGGCGCACGGCCCTCGCGCCGTGACTCGATGACCATCTGCTGGGCCTGCACCTGTGGGTCCTCGAACACCTCGGTCAGCGGCATCACCCGGCCGCAGGGGCAGCCGGCCGCATTGATGTGCTGGATCCAGTGCTCCACGGGTCGGGTCCGGGTCACCGCGTCGATGCGCGCGTTCAGCGCCTTTCGATTCGCCACCCGGGCACGGTTGTCGGCGAATTCGGGCAGCTCGAGCAATGCACCGAGGTCGAGCGCATCGAGGAAGCGCTGCACGTAGGTGTCATTGGAGGGGGCTACCGCGATCTGTCCGTCCGCGGCTTCGAACAGACCATAGGGGGCGACGATCGGATGATCGTTGCCGGTCCGCCGCGGATTGCGTCCGGTGGCCAGACATTCCGCGGACAGATAGGCCTGGATCGAGATCAGACTGTTGACCAGGCTGGATTCCACCTGTTGACCACGACCGGTGCGATGCCGGGCCTGCAAAGCCGAGACCACGCCCAGCGCGCAGTACAGCCCGGCGAGCAGATCGGAGATCGGCGCGGCGGCCCGCATCGGCGCACCGTCGGGCTCACCGTTCATGGCCATGAAGCCGCTCATGGCCTGGGCGATGAAGTCGAAGGACGGCCGGTCCACGTACGGTCCGCTGGAACCATAACCGTTGACGCTGGCGGTGATTAGACCCGGGTTCAGACGCTCCAGGGTCTGTGCATCGAAGCCCATGCTGGCGAACACGCCTGGTCTGTAGTTCTCCACGACCACGTCGGCGTCGGCCAGCAGCGTCATCAGGCGACGCTTGTCGGCATCGTGGTAGAGATCGAGCACCACGGAACGCTTGTTGCGATTGAACTGCGCGAAATACCAGCTGTAGCCGTCCTCGATCACGCCTTGAGCACGCACCGGATCGCCCTGCGGTGTCTCCGCCTTGACAACGTCCGCACCCATGTCCGCAAGCAGCTGGGTGCAGAAGGGGCCGGCCAGGATGCGCGTCAGGTCGATGACCTTGATGCCGTCGAGCGCACCCATCAGCCGGTCGCGGTCCGAACCGAGTCCATCGGATGCAGCTCCAGACGCTGTCCGGCCTTCATGATCTGACCGGGTAGCTCACGTCCCACCAGGCTCTGCACGTCGCAGGCCAGACCGACCAGCGCGTCCAGATCGATGCCCGTGTCGATGCCGGTCTCGTGCAGGAGGTAGACCAGGTCCTCGGTGCAGATGTTGCCGGTGGCCTTGGGCGCGAAGGGACAGCCGCCGATTCCGGCGAACGAGCTCTCGTAGCGGTCCACGCCCAGCGCCAGACCGGCCATCACACAAGCCAGGCCCACCCCGCGGGTATTGTGGAAGTGCAAGGTGATGTCGAGATCGGGCACCGCCTCGCGGATCGCGTTCACGGCCGCTTCCACCAGCAGCGGTGTGGCCATGCCGGTGGTGTCGCCCAGGCTCACGCCGCGAAAGCCCAGCGCACGATACTCACGGGCCATGCTCGCCAGCTGCGTGACCGGCACATCGCCTTCGAACGGACAGCCGAAGGCGGTGGCAATCGCCCCGTGCACCGGTATGCGCGCCTCCTCGGCGACCCGCGCGACCTCCTCGAAGCCACGCAGCGACTCGGCGATGCTGCGATTCACGTTGGTCTTGTTGTGACTTTCCGAGGCCGACGCGAACACCACCATCTCATCCACGCCGGCCTCGGCGGCACGCAGGGCGCCGCGTTTGTTCGGCACCAGGGTGGCGAGAATCGTACCGGGGCTACGCTGCACGCCGGCAATGACCTCGGCTGCGTCGGCGAGCTGTGGCAGCGCGCGTGGCGAGACGAAGGAGGTCGCCTCGATACGCGGCACGCCGGCCGCGGTCAGCCGGTTTATGAGATCGATCTTGCTCTGCGTGCCAATCGGTGTCGGCTCGGACTGAAAGCCGTCGCGAGTGCCGACCTCGGTGATCTGGACCTGGCGTGGAAAGCCGCTGGCGAAGCTGTTGGACATGATCAAGCTCTCCGTGAGTCGATGTGGCTCAGATGACGACCTCGATGACGGCGGGCCCTTGAATGGACAGCCCACGCTCGAATGCCGTGTACAGATCGTCGGCGTTGTCGACTCGCACCGCCTCGATACCCATGCTCTTGGCCAGGGCGACGAAGTCCAGGGTAGGTCTGTCGAGCGAGAGCATGTCGTTGGCGCGCGGTCCGGGGTTCTGGGCGCCGACGTTGCGCAGCTCGCCGCGCAAGATGTTGTAGGCCCGGTTGGCGAACACCAAGGTGGTGACGTTGAGTCCCTCCCGGGCCTGGGTCCACAGCGCCTGTGGGTTGTACATGGCGCTGCCATCGCTCTCCAGGCAGATCACCTTGCGGTCCGGGCAGGCAATCGCGGCGCCGGTGGCCATCGGCAGGCCGATGCCGATCGAGCCGCCGCGGTTCTGTAGCCAGTCATGCGGTGGCGCACCGCAGGTGAAGGGGTAGAAGTTGCGTCCGGTGGTGATGCTCTCGTCCACCACCACGGCGTTCTCCGGGAGCAGGGCGCCGATTGCGGAGGCGATGGCTTCGAGCGTCATCGGTCCGCTCGGTCGCTGCGGTCGCTCGGGCTGTTGCAGGCGCGCCGTGCCCGGGCGGGCGCCGACCGCGTCGGCCAGGGCCTGCAGGGCCGCCTGGCAGTCCTGGTCGGGGCGTGCCAGGGCCAGGGTCTGGCAGTGTTCTGGCGCGAGCAGGCTGGGCTTGTTCGGGTAAGCGAAGAAGACCGCTGGCACGCCGGCGCCGATCAGCACGATGCGCTGATAGGGCGCGAGCGTCTCCAAGCCCTGATCCACCGGGTACGGAATGCGATTCACGGCCAGACGACCGGCGCCGCGTTGCAGACGGGTGTTCATGCCTTCGGCCATCACATCGCAGCTGGTCGCCGCGGCGATCCGACCGGCAAGCTCGAGCGGTGCCTCGAACAGGGCACCGGCGCCGAGCAGCAACAGGCTCTTGCCCGCGCCGCGCAGAGCCTGCGCGGCCTGGTCGACCTGGGTTGCGTCGATCGGATCCCGCTCGGGGATCGTCGGCACCTTGCCAACCACGCCACCTTCGGTCCAGGCGGCGTCGCCCGGCAGGATCAAGGTCGCGACCTGACCGGGCGCGGTGCGCGCGGCGGCAATCGCCTCGGCGCCCTTGGGACCGACGCTCTCGGGGGTGCTGGCGGTGTCCACCCAACCGGATACGGGTCGCGCGATACCTGCGATGTCGGAGGTCAGCGGCGTGTTGTACTGGATGTGATAGGTGGCGTGCTCGCCAACCACGTTGACGATCGGCGAGCGGGCCTTCTTGGCGTTGTGCAGGTTGGCGAGCGCGTTGCCCAGGCCCGGGCCCAGATGCAGCAGGGTGGCAGCCGGTCTGCCGGTCATGCGCGCGTAGCCGTCGGCCGCGCCGCTCACCACGCCCTCGAACAGACACAGCACGCAACGCATGCCTTCGATGCGGTCCAGGGCCGCGACGAAATGCATCTCGGAGGTGCCAGGGTTGGCGAAGCACACATCGACGCCACCCTCGAGCAGCGTGTGGACCAGGCTCTCAGCGCCATTCATCGATTCAGTCTCCCGCGGGTTCTCGCAGCATTGGTCTCGCAGCATTGGGGCGTCCAAGCCTGGGTGCGATCCAGGCATGGGCAATCCAGACACGGGCTAGAGTATACGAAATTCGATTGCACCCACGGGGCATGCAGCGACGACGCGACTCAGGAGAGCCGGATCAGCTAGAACGGGATCAGCTAGAACGGGATCAGGGCGAACCGGAGAGGGCTGCTTTCGCGCGGTCTTGCAGGGCGGGCTCGTCCGGATGCTGGCGGGCCAGCATCTGCCAGTGGTGTCCGGCCGCCTCCCATAGCTCGAGCTCCTCGAGCACCAGCCCGTAAAGCAGCGCGTCGGTCAACGAGTTGGCGGCGCTCGAGGCCAGCCGCCTCAGTCTTGTCTGGAGGGAGACATCGGCCAGCTCGAAGGATGCGTCGGCCTGAAAACGCCTGCCTTCTACGCTCGCCTGAACATGCCATTCGTAGTAGCCGCCAGCGCTGAATCGCAGCTCGGCTGGCAGTGCCACCGTGGTGGTCCGGGTGTCGGTGCTGAACACCACCGCGGCCGTCTCGTCCGTGAGCTCCACCGTGTACCGGCTCGCGCCGGGCACCGCGCTCCATCTCAAACGGGTCGGCGCCTGCAACAGCCGCCCATTGTCCGGTCGTAGTCCCTCGATACGATGTCCGCCGCGCATCACCACCGAGGCCTGGGCCAGCCGGTCGGAGGGTACCAGACCGGTGTCACGGACCAGGGCCAGACTGCGTACGCCTGCCGGGTCTTGTGCGACATCGACCGCGACCTCGACCGCGACCTCGATGGGGCCTCGCACGGGGATCTCCAGTGCCTTGTCGAAATACACCAGCTTCACCAGGGCGTTCGCGCCCAGCTTCAGGCGGGTTGCCGAGTCCAGATAGCTGAGCAGCGTGCAGGGGCTCGAGCGCCCGTCCGCAATGATGCTGATCTGACCTTCGCAGTGCGAGACCATCGCCACCGGGCTCGCCGCGAGCCCGGGCGCGTGCAGACACAGCGCCAGCACGGCAAAGCCCCGAACGAGTCGTGAGGCCCGGTGGCGGGTAGATGGCGGCAACAGCCGTAGCAGGTCATCGAATCCGGGCATGCTGGGCTCCGCGGGTGACGCGCGAGGCGAGTGCGCCCGCGCAACCGGTGTCATCGGGGTGCTGTTGGTGGCGACATAGGGGCGACATAGGATAGGGGTGCCATAGATACGCCATGGTGTCGATAGCGCGAATCATGCGACAGGATACGCGGCGTGTACCGTGACCGGTGCCCGTCCCTTGACGGCTTGCGCCCCAAGCGGTGTCAGATGGGTGATCCCGCACAGGTCATCGGCGACGCTTTGCGAGCAGAGAATCGTGTAACCGAGATCCTTGGTCAGTCCCTCCAGACGCGCCGCCGTGTTCACGGTGTCGCCGATCACGGTGTACTCGTGGCGCTCCGACGAGCCGACGTGGCCGACCACGGCATCGCCACTGTGCAGGCCGATACCGATTGCCACCGGTTCGATGCCGTCGGACTGCAAGGCCCGATTGAGCGCTTGCAGCTTCTGGATCATGCATTCAGCGGCCCGGAAAGCGTCGAGGCTCGCATTGCTGCTGTCGGCCGGCGCGCCGAAGAAGGCCATCAATCCGTCGCCGATGAACTTGTCCACCGTGCCGCCGTTGGCGTGCACACAGGCGGTCATGGCCTCGAAGTAGCGATTCAGCAGATCGACGATCGCCTCGGGCGGTTGTGACTCGCTGCGCGTGGTGAAGCTGCGGATGTCCGAGAACAGCACACAGACGCGTCTGCGCTCACCACGGGTGCGGGCGTCGATTCGCCCGCTGAGTATCGCCTGCAGGACCGCGGGGCTCACATAGGGCGCGAAGCTCTGTCTGAGTCGTCGGCGTTCGAGCAGCGCCGAGCCGCTCTGCAATCCCGCTCGGGCGGCGAAGGCGAGCGTCGCGATCAGCAGCACGCCGCCGGCCGGCGGGTGCAGTCCCTCGAGCAGGCTCAGGCCGGCCAGCAGGGTCAGGCACGCGAGCAGGGCGACGCCCACCAGCAGGCCCCGCCAGGCATACGCGGCCAGCCACCAGGCGAGACTGGCCAGCAGCGCGAGGCTCCATGCCAGCCAGTCCGGCGCCGGTCGGATCAGTCCACCGTTCAGCAGGCTGCGGCCGATCTGCGCGTGCAGCAGCACGCCGGGCACCAGACGATCCGTCGGTGCCCAGGCGGCCAGGGGCACGGGGCTGTGATGCCGGTCCTCGAACGGCAGCACCGAGCCCAGGTAGACGACGCGGTCCTCGAGCATCTCGCTCAGACCCGGCTCATCTGTGCTATCGACCGCCTCCAGCACCGTGCGCATCGACAGGTAGCTGAGCTTCGGTCCGAGGCTGAAATCGATGTGGCCCATGGGGGCGTCCTCATCGAGGATCCGCGCGAGTCTCCCGGTCATGGTGGTGAACGCACCGTGGGCGCCACCGATGTGTGAGCCGGCGGTGCGGATCACGCTGTCGGCATCCGGCTCGAGCAGCGCAAGCCCAAAGCTGTCTTCACCGGCGATGGCGACGATCGGCGCGAAGATGGCGCGCTGTAGTCCGCTTCGATCGACGGTCTGCGCAATCACCAGCGGCAATTCGTCGCGAGCTTCGAGCAGGGCCCGCAAGAGCAGCTGATCCTGACCGGGCAGGATGGCGTCGAAGCTGCGATCGGGGAGCACCACGTCCATCACCAAAGCACGGGCGCCGGCGCGTCGTACCGCGTCGATCAGCTTGCCCAGGTGACGGTGCCAGAGCGCGAGCGGCTCGGCGAGGGCGGCGACCGTGGCCTCGTCGATGCCGATCACCACCACGTCCGGCTGCCGCATCGGCCGCCCATCGCCGTGAACGGCACGTGTGGCCGTGAACAAGATGTCGTCGAGCGCGTTGCTGGCGCGTTGCGGCAACGGGCTTGCCATGATCAATGCGCCGAGGGCCAGAATCAGCAGATAGCCGAGCAGCGCCTGTGCACGGCTCATGGACGCGTGTCGTCTTCAGCGGGTGCGTGACGGCACGCGCCGGATACAGCCGCGGCGAGCCGCGGGTATGCCATGATCGGGGCTGCCGATTCCGGACGGGCTCGGACCGGGGCGATGACGCCCGATAGCGGTCCGACACCGGTCTCGGCCGACCCGGGCACGCGTCGGCGCGTGCCGCAGCCGTACCACCATCTCCACCGCAACCCGCGAAGACGGAAAACGAGGAAGCATTCATGAGCACCCACAGCCCGAAGAGCCCCGCCACCGGCCCGCGACTGGTCGATTATCTGCTGTACGAGAAGGACGACAACGGCATCGTCTGGATCAAGTTCAACCGCCCGGACAGCC
>JAGRHX010000990.1 GCA_020444775.1 Gammaproteobacteria bacterium | reverse complement strand
CATGCAGGATATCGGGATTCAGTTTGCGTACCTCGCGCAGGGCGCGCCAGGTCGCGGCGATATCGGACGGCCTGATCTGCCGCCGCATCGGTATGCGTGTCAGGCCGAGCGACAGATGGGGTGCGATCGAGACGAGCGCATCCTCCTCCATGTCGCTGCCGATTGTCGCATCGCAGATGATGCCGACAGCGTGACCAGCGGCCTGTTGCGCCTCGGCGAGATCCCGCACGTGCCGGAACAGTCCGCCGACGGGGGCCCGAAAGAAGTGGACGATGCGCCGAGATCCGCTCATCGCTCTGATCCTCTTCCCGGGCGTTGCGGCGCGCGTGTGCGATGCTGGTCAAGGACGGCGCCCGGATGAGATCTGGATGGCGCCAAATACAGCCATCGGGTGTTGGGCTGTCGAAGCCGCGCGCAAAGCCGGCAACGAGCGACCACAAATCCGCTGGTCGTTGCGTATCTTTCTGATTTTACGTTCGAACTTCATCAGAAGGGAGGCTCTCGGCGTCGTTCGTTGGAGCGATCATCGAGCCGGTATGGTTAATGCCGCGTAAAGGCGCGTTGTTTTCGTCGGCAAGTATCTTTCGAGGGTCTGTGAATATTAATGGATTTTAACCTTAAGTGCCGCATCTTCGTATCGTTAACGATGTCATTACGGTAGACGAGATAAACGGGGGAACAAAGAAAGCTTAGAGTTTTACGATATGAACGTTCCCAGTGCGCCCGCTGCCACCGACGTCGAGATCGACGTCCGCGCACTGTTCATGTCGCTGGTCAAGGCGCTGCCCTTCATCCTGCTGTTCCTGCTCGTCGTCGGTGGCGGCACCTTCTTCCTGCTTTCGTCGATGACGCCGGTCTACCAGAGCGAGACGACGGTGCTTATCGAGGCGGGGGAATCCGACCTGACCCGCTCGACCTCGACGGCGGAGACCGCCGCGGTGCTCGACCGGGAGGCGGTGACCAGCCAGGTCCAGCTCATCCGCTCCGGCGACCTGGCGAAGATCGTCGCGTCCAAGCTCGATCTCGAAGCGCAGCCCGAATACCAGAAGGCGATCAAGAACGAGTCCTTCCTCGACACGCTGCTCGTCGACTTCGGGCTGGCCCAGAGCCCGTCCGGCACGTCGGTCGAGGAGCGGGTGCTGCGCGAGTATTACGACAACCTCGAAGTCCGGGCGATCGAGGATTCCCGAGTCATCAGCATCGCCTTTTCCTCGACCGATCCGCAGCTCGCCGCGCGCGGCGCGAACATGATCGCCGCCGAGTATCTCGCTCTCCAGAAGGCGGCGAAGCGCGACACCAACGAGGACGCGACGCAGTGGCTCGAATCCGAGATCAGCGACCTTCGCCAGAAGGTGGCGGCATCGGAGGCGGCGGTCACCAATTTCCGGTCGGAGAACGACCTCTTCACCACCAGCGGCGGCGATACGCCGACCACGCTGAACCAGCAGACGCTGACCGATCTCAACGCCGAGCGGGTGCAACTCGCGGCGGCGAAGGCCGATGCGCAGACAAAGGCGACCCAGATCAGGGCGAGCCTGAAGAGCGGCACGGTGCCGAACATCACCGAGGTGCTCAACTCGCAGCTGATCCAGCGGCTGGTCGAGCAGCAGGTGAATCTCCGCGCGCAGATCGCCGAGCTTTCGGCGACGCTGCTTCCCGGCCACCCGCGGATGCGGGAGCTTAATGCCCAGCTCGCCGATCTCAATCGGCAGGTCACCGCCGAGGCGGAGAA
>JAGRHX010000989.1 GCA_020444775.1 Gammaproteobacteria bacterium | reverse complement strand
TTCCGGTTTCCTGATCACCGGCATCATCAGCCGGGGTATCGGAGCCGGCACGTTCAGCTTCCGCAAGTTCTACTACCGCCGCGCAAAGCGCCTTCTGCCGGCCGCCTATGTCGTCATCGCCGTGACGGTCCTGCTTGCGCCATGGTTTCTTTCGGAACTCGCCATTGAGGATCTGAAGGCCCAGGTCATCGGCGCGCTCACCTTCACCGCCAACGTCGTTCTGTGGATGCAGACCGGCTATTTCGAGGCGGGCGGCGAGACGAAGGCGTTGCTTCACTTCTGGTCGCTGGCGATCGAAGAGCAGTACTACATGGTCATGCCGCTGCTACTCTTCCTGCTGCCGCGGCCTTTCTGGCTGCCGGTCGTTGCCGGCATCATGCTGGTGCTCGGCGCTGCTTCGCCCTATTTCGCCTGGTCCAATCCGGATGCCGCATTCTTCCTTCCCCACACGCGCGCGTGGGAACTAGCGGTCGGCTCGTTCGGCGCGCTTCTTCCTGCACGCTACCTAGGCACCAGGGCGCTTTCTCTGGCGCGTGTTCCCGCCATCGCGGTGCTGCTCTCCATCCCGTTCTTCCCGACAGGTCTTCCCCATCCCGGCGTCGATGCCATGCTGGTCTGCCTGGCGACGCTGGTGATCATTCTCGGTCACGACAACAGCCGCTGGGAGAAGATACTGCCCGCCAGGGGGCTCGCCTTCGTTGGCGACTTCTCCTATTCGCTCTACCTCGTCCACTGGCCGATCGTCGTGTTCACCAAGGCGGCGTGGCTGGAAGGTGCTCCGCCTCACGCGCTCGCGATAGCGGTCGCGCTGTCTTTCGTGCTTGCATGGCTCTTGTTCCGCTTCGTCGAGGAGCCCTTCAGGCAGGGGTTCAACCGCTACCCGGCGCGCACGGTTGGTACGATCCTTGCGGCCTCGCTCGTTATCGCGACGGCTCCGACCGCCATCAGTGCGGCCACTGCGTCCAGCGTGGATTTCACCAAGATGCTGAGACGCAATTACGGGCTGGACACCGTTTGCGCCGACCGCGCCGCGGGCTTCACGGAACTCCCCGCCGAGTGCCGTTCGACGGACAACCCCAAGATTCTCGTTTGGGGTGATTCCTTCGCGATGATGTGGGCAAAGGCCCTTGCGGATGCGATGCCGGACAAGGGCGTATTGCAGGCGACGCTTCCCCGATGCAGCCCGATGTTCCGGTCCGCGATCTCTTCCGTCCGCGCATCCAAGGACCGCCGCCAGGAATCGGAGGACTGCCTCGACTTCAACAATTCGGTGATGGACCTCATCGTACGCAGTACGGAGCTCGAGACCGTCGTTGTTTCCAGCCCGTTCGCCGCACCGTTGAGCCGTGGCGCATATCTGCTTACGCGAGGGGCGGATGGCAAGGTCGACGAGACCCGGCTCAACCGTGATCTGTCAATAGAACAGATGAAGACGATTGCCGAGACGATCAGGGCTTCCGGCAAGAAGCTGGTGTTCATCGCGCCACCGCCACGCCTCAAGCTGGACATGGCAGCATGCCAGGAACGTCTGATGCGCGGCCTTGTCACCTTTACACGGTACAAGAACTGCGCGATTCCCGAAGCGTCGTGGCGACGGACCAGGAAACGCACGATCGACTTCCTCGACGATGTTGCCAATGCGGGCGTGCCGGTCCTCTATCCAAGCGACTTCCTGTGCACGGAGGGCGTATGTGCCACGGCGATGGACGGCACCATCATCTACCGGGATCACGGTCATCTTTCATATGA
>JAGRHX010000065.1:990-8481 GCA_020444775.1 Gammaproteobacteria bacterium | reverse complement strand
GGGTCGATGCCGGGCGGGTCGATGCTGGGGGGCGCAACGCACGCGGCGCCGCCCGTGGCCGGCTGGAGTTCGTCACCGTCAACTGCGCCGCGATTGCTCCCGAGCTCATGGAAGCCCAGTTGTTCGGACATGCACGTGGTGCCTTCACCGGCGCGGTGAGTGCCCAGCCCGGATTCTTCGAGCAGGCCGGCGAGGGCACCTTGTTCCTGGACGAGATCGGTGAGTTTCCGGTGGAGCTGCAGCCGAAGCTGCTGCGGGTTCTTGAATCGGGTGACTACTATCGGGTCGGCGAGACCCGACCGCGGCATGCACGGGCCCGCATCGTCGCCGCGACCAACCGCGATCTGCAGACCGCCATCCGTGCCGGCCGCTTCCGGCAGGATCTGTACCATCGTCTGAGCGTGCTGAGCATCGAGGTGCCACCGCTGCGGGCCCGCGGTGACGACGTGCTGCTGCTGCTCGAGCACTTTCTCGGGCTGTATGCGCAGACGATGCGACCGTTCGTGCTCGATACCGATGCCGAGGGGCGCTGGCGCGGCTACTCGTTCCCGGGCAATGTGCGTGAGCTGCGCAACATCGTGATCCGGCTGGGTACCAAGTATCCGGGGGCCGTGGTCGGTATCAACGCGCTGGAAGCGGAGCTGGACAGTCAGTCGGAGCTGGACGACAGCGCGGTCGCGGAGCTGAGCGCGGGCGGCTTCTCGCTGGATGATACCCTGCACGGCTGGGAGCAGCGTTACATCCAGGCAGCGCTCAAGCTGGCGCGTGGCAATCTCAGCGAGGCGGCTCGTTTGCTGGGCGTCAACAGGACCACCCTGTACGGCAAGATTCAGCGCTTGTCGCTGGGGGATCGCGATGATGTATAACCAGCACTTCGGGTTGCAGCAGCCGCCGTTTCGCATCACGCCGGATACCCGGCTGTTCTACGCCGGCGGTTCCAGGGGCGAGATCCTGGAGGCGTTGGTCTATGCGATCACCAGCGGTGAGGGCATCGTCAAGGTCGTCGGAGAGGTGGGCACCGGCAAGACCATGCTCTGTCGCATGCTCGAGGTGCGGCTGCCGCAGGATGTGGAGATCGTCTATCTCGCCAATCCGAGCCTGACGCCACAGGACATACTCAGCGCGATCGCGCTGGAGCTGGGCGTGCAGATCGAGACCCAGGGCAGCCGGGTCGAGGTCTTGTATTCCCTGCAGCGGGCCCTGGTCGACAAGCATGCGCACGCGCGGCGCGTGGTGGTGCTGGTCGAGGAGGCCCAGAGCATGCCGCTCGAGACGCTGGAGGAGATCCGGCTGCTCAGCAACCTGGAGACCAAGCACGAGAAGCTGCTGCAGATCGTGTTGTTCGGTCAGCCGGAGCTGGATGACAAGCTCGCCGAGCGCGGGATCCGCCAGCTCAACGAGCGCATCACGCACAGCTTCTATCTCAAACCGCTCGCGCGCAACGAGATCCGCGACTACGTGCAGTTCCGGCTGCGCGAATCCGGCTACCGTGGCCGGGACATGTTCACCGCCTCGGCATACGCGGCGATGGCGAAGGCCGCCGACGGGCTCACCCGGCGTGTGAACATCATCGCTGACAAGGCCTTGCTCGCGGCATTTGCCGAGAACACCCACGACGTCACGCGTCGTCACGTGCGCACCGCCGTACGTGACAGTCAGTTCGGGCGTACCCGGGACCGGCGCCGTGAGCTCTATCTGATCAGTGGCTCGGTGCTGCTGGCGTTGGCCGCGGTGCTCTGGTACCTGCTCGGCATGCAGGGTGGCATCGCCATGCCCGCTGGAATCGGGTCCGCCGGTCTGGGAACCGCCAGCACCGAGGCCGCCCGCAGCGAGCCCACGATCAACGGATCCACCGGTACCGGAACCGGACAGCGGCGACCAGAGCCGGTCGATGCGCAAGCCGTGTCGCGGACCGGTCAGCCTGACGGGGTCCCGGAGTCGACCGCGTCGCGCAGCGCGGCGCTCACGCCCGCGCCGTCCGCGCGGCAGACGATCGGCGTGACGACAAGTCCTGCATCAGCGCCGGCAAAGCAGGTCGAGGCGACGCCGGGGGGCGGTACGCCACGCGCCACGGTCGGCCCGGACCGGGGTGCTGCGAGCGCTGCTGACACGGCGGCGAAGGGGCAGGGCGCTACGACGCCAGGCGTCTTGCCAACAAGCACCTCGGACGTCTCGCTGGCGCCCGCACAGGCGACCTCGTCGTCGGCCGGGGCGACCGCCAGCGCGGCTCTGGTGGCGCCGGCCGAGCCAGCGCCGAAGGCATCCACCGAGTCGATGGCCGGGAGCACCATAGCTCGGGAGGCGGTGAGAGACGTCGCCGGAACGAGCGAAGCGCTGCCCGCCGCGGCCGCCACGGGCGGCGCTCGGGCCGACGGTACGGCCACTGGAACGATCGACGGCAAGCTGGCCGGTGAGATCGATGCCGCCGGGCGTGAGCCGCCGGAGGCGTCCACCAGCGTCACGGCGGCTGCCGGCACGGCCGCTGCGACGGAAGCGGTGGGCACCTCGAGCGGCGCGGAGCAGGCGCTTTCGGACCTGTCCGACGAGCAGCTGGCGCGTATGGATGGCGCGGCCTTGCTGGACTATCGTCTGCAGGTCACCGATCGCTGGTTGCACGAGCTGCGCCGCGATCCTCAGCAGGAGCAGTACAGCATCCAGCTGCTCGCCACCGAGGCGGCCCAGCGCGAACACCTGGAGTGGTTCCTCAGAGAACACTTGCGTGCGCGCGGCGCGGGCGGCGAGCATGGCTTGTCGAACCTGTACGTCTACCGGACCGAGATCCGGGGGCGCACCTGGTTCGGCCTGCTCTATGGCGCCTTCGACAGCTTCTCGAAGGCTCGCGAATCCCTGCGCGAGCTGCCGCCCAAGCTGAAGAAGTTCAAGCCCTTCGTCCGTAATGTCAGCGACATCCAGCCGCTGCTCCAGGCCCGGGCCGGAAGCAGCGGATGAGCCGACAATCGGAGCACAACAACGGAACGCCGACGATGCTCGATGCGCGGCGCACGCTGGTTCTGCCCAGGTTCGGGGCAACCGTGGGGATATGGCTCCAGGTGCCTGGCGTCTAGAGTGCTTCGATCTAAGGCAATTCGTGAGCTATGATTCGTAACTACCGAAACGACAAATAAAAAGCGAGTGGTCCAGTGTTCCAAGCCCGCGCTGTTGGAGAGTCCGCCGTCGGAGAATGCTTGATGCGTCTCAACGCTTGCGCTGCGCTGCTCGTCGCCGCGTTCCTGGCGGGCTGTGCCGCGCCACCACCGTACGAGCGACCGCTCTCGCAGGGGCATCTGAGCAATCAGGCGCCGCCGGTGGTCGAGGAACGAATCCCCGAGCCGGTGCGCGCGCGCCCGGTGGTGCCACTGCCCAAGCCCAGCGGACCGACCGAGACCTACACGGTGGTCGTCAACGACGTACCGGTCAAGGAGCTGCTGTTCGCGCTGGCCCGTGACGCACAGGTGAACGTCGATGTGCATCCCGACGTCACCGGCAACATCACCCTGAACGCCATCGATCAGACGCTCTATCAGATCCTGGACCGGATCTCGCGGCAGACCGACATCCGTTACGAGGACCGCGACGGGGTCATCGTCATCGGACCTGACCGGCCGTTCTTGCGCAGCTACACCGTCGACTACGTGAACCTGAGTCGCGACACCAGCACCGAGGTCAAGACCTCGACCAAGGTCGCGACCACCGGCCAGTCTCCGGTCGGTGGCGAGACTTCCAGCACCGGCAACGAATCCTCCAGCACCATCACCAACGAATCCAACAACCGTTTGTGGGAGACCATGGAGGCGAACATCCGCGAAATCGTCAGGCCGGAGAAGCTGCCGCTGGACGAGACCCTGGATACCGAGCTCGAGACGGTGCTCATGAACAAGGAGAGCGGCGTGATCGTCGTCCGGGCCACGGCGCGCAAGCATCAAGAGGTTCAGCGCTACCTGGACCAGGTCGCTGCCTCCATCAGCAGACAGGTGTTGATCGAGGCCACCATCGTCGAGGTAGAGCTGAACGACCGCTACCAGGCGGGCATCAACTGGAACGTGTTCACGCGTGACGGTGGCACCACGGGGGCCGGGCTGAGTCTGGGTCAGGATGTCGCCGACTCCTTCATCTCGGGCGCGAGCGGCGCGGTGAGTGGCCTGCTCTTCAACCTTGCCAATGCCGCCACCAACAGTCCCAAGCGCAATGTGGCGGTTTCGATCCGGGCGCTGAGCGAGTTCGGTGACGTCAAGGTGCTGTCCAGCCCGAAGGTCATGACCCTCAACAATCAACCGGCGGTGCTCAAGGTCGTCGACAACGAGGTGTACTTCACGGTCGACGTCGAGATTACCGAGGCCTCGAACAACAATCCGCAGCGGACCACGGTCGAGTCACAGGTCAACGTGGTGCCCGTGGGCCTCATCCTGAACGTGACACCGCAGGTCTCGCAGAGCGATACGGTGACGCTCAATGTGCGACCGACCATCACCCGGGTCCGGAACTTCGTGTCCGACCCGACCCTGCCGTTGACCCTGGCGCTCAACAACATAAATGTCACGGCGGATCCGACGCTCAGCCAGGTTCCCGTGGTGCAAGTGCGCGAAACCGAGACCGTCATGCGTATCGGCACCGGTCAGCTGGCCATTCTCGGCGGTCTCATGCAGGACCGGGTGGAGAAGGGTGACGAAGGTATCCCGGGGCTCAAGGACATCTCCGGTCTGGGCGAGCTGTTCAAATTCCGCGACCGTCAGCAGGTCAAGACGGAGCTCGTGATCTTCATTCGCCCGAGCGTCATCCGTTCACCGGACGTCGAGGGTGACCTGCAGCAGTTCGCGAATCTGTTGCCGACCAACCTGCCGCGCCACGAAGCATTGCCAAGCGCGCCGCCCGACTTCGGACTTCAGGACGAAGGGACGGCACCCCGACAGTGAGTGCACAATCCTCGACCACTTCCGGCGTTGTCTGCTGCTGACCCGACGCCGGCCACGAGCATGGATGGAATGGCATATGCGGACGATCCCTGATGCTGGCACATCGGAACTGAGGCCGGCGTCAACAGGCAGTAGAATCGAAGCGCGATTCAGTGGTCCCTGGGGGACCTGGGGATGCGGCCAGGGGCGATGCGCCCGTGGTGCGCTGGCGTGTCGGCGTCAGGTCGCACAGGTGTGGATGCTCGGGCATCCGCGGTATCGGCTCGAGAGGGCGGCAATGGTGAGGTGGCGACGATGAGCCTGCTGATGGACGCGTTGAAGCGCGCGGAACAGGCCAGACAGGCGGAGGCTGCCCGCCGAGCAGAGGCCGGCGCGGAGGCCCGTGGCGACTCCGGTCTGAGTCTGGACCCGCTGGACGACGATACCGGCATCGAAGCCGCGCCTGGCGCGGCCCATGACAGCGAAGGTGTGTCCTCACCGGTGGGCGAGCAGACCCTCGAAGAGTCCCTGGTCCGCATGGACGACGAGACCGAGCTCGAGCTGGAGCCGGCCCCGGAGTTCGAGACCGATGACGCCCGTTCGGTGTTCGGCTCTGGTAGCAGTGACTTCGATTTCTCCCTCGAGGACACCTCGGCGCCGATTCCCCTGCCCGAGGACACCGGCGCGACCCTGCCTTCGGTGCGGGCCGCTCAGCGTTCGGTGGAGGAGTACTTCGACGGCACCGGTTCGGTGTCGATGTCGCTGTCGAACTCGCTGGATGCGCGTGAGCTGGGTGAAGCGACCGGCACCGATGACGTCGGCTCCATGACGGCCTCATCGTCAATCGAAGCCGACCTGCGTGGCGACGACTCGACGACCACCCAGCGACAGGCTCAGGCGGTGTTCGAGGCCGGCCGGGCGCGACCATCCGGGGGCAGGCCGGTGGCACTGGCAGTGGTCGGCGTGTTGTTCGTCGGCGTGCTGGGTGCCGGCGTGTACAGCTACTGGAACACGCTGGAGCGGATGTTCATCGGCAGCCCCACCGTCATTGCCAAGCGTCCCCGTCCCGAACCCCTGCCACCGGAGTCGGGCACGGCCACCGTCGTGCAGCCGGCGACGGTCGCCGCCGCCGATGTCAACGCGGCCGTGGATACCGGCGACGGCGCTGTTTCAGGCAGCGCTACCAGCGCCAGCGACGGCGGTGTATCGGGCATGTCCACCATGGCCATGAGCACGAGCGCGACGACCGATGGCACCGGTCCGGAGTCGAGCGCGCCGGTGTCCGCCGCGACGGGTGGCGCTGACGGCGCCGCTACCCCAGTCGTGGCGGCGGTATCGGCAACGACACCGCAAGTCCCGCCGCTGGCCACCGCTGACGGCAGCTCGCTCGGCGCGCCATCAACGCCCGGCGCCGACTCCGGTGCGTCGGACAGGGTGTTGTCCGGTACCGTGGTCGGCGGCGACGCAATGGTCGACTCCACAATGGCCGCCGCTCCTGGCTCTGCGGGCCCGGGCGACAGCCCAGTCGGATCCGCCACCGACGGCCAGGTACTGCCGAGTCGCGACATGCTGGCGGCCATCGAGCAGCCGCCGCGTGGCATCTCGCCCGGTCGGGCGCGAGCGTCAGGCGGCTCTGGCAGCAATGTCGGCGGTAATGCCGGCGGCAACGGTGGTGACTCCCGAGCGGCGGCTGGCGGGCGTACGAGCGGGCGGGTTGGTGGCAGCATGAGCGGCGCCGCGGCTGCGACGGCCGAGCCGCGTTCGAGCGAGCTGTTGCCGGGTGCGTTGCCGAACATGTCGATTCGCAAGCGGGTCGGAGTGAGTCGCAGACAATCCCTGCTCGAGGAGGCGTATCAGGCCGTCCAGAGCGGTGACGACCGACGCGCGCTGCGCAACTATCGAATGGTGCTGGCAGGGGATCGCAACGATCGGGACGCCCTGCTGGGGATGGCGGCGGTGCACGTGCAGCGTGACGATCCGGGCAGCGCGTTGGCCATCTACTCGCGATTGTTGAAGCGCAACCCGCGTGACAGCGCGGCGCAGGCCGGCATCATCGCGTTGACCGAAGGGGTGGATCCACAGGCCGGCGAGAGCCGCCTCAAGTCGCTGCTGCGCGACGAGCCCGAGCAGGCTTATCTGCATTTCAGTCTGGGCAACATGTACGCGCAGCAGGCACGTTGGGCCGAGGCCCAGCAGGCCTACTTCGATGCCTGGCGTCAGGATAGCGAGAACCCCGACTACGCGTTCAATCTGGCCGTCGCGCTGGACCGCTTGCAGCAGCGAAAGGCCGCGCTGCAGTACTACCGGACGGCCATCCGGCTCGCCGGTCGACGCTACGCGAGCTTTGATGCCGGCAGTGCCAACGCGCGTATCGCGCGGCTCGAAACGGGCGCGCTGAGATGACCATAGAGTCGCCCACCGTCGATCTCTCCACGCCGGTGAAGCACCGCCGTATCGGTGAGCTGTTGGTGGGCAAGGGGGTCGTCAGCGAGGACCAGGTTCGAATCGCGCTGACCGAGCAGAAGCGAACGCGCGAGCATCTGGGGCGTATCCTGGTCAGGCTCGGCTTCGCCACCGAGGCGGTGATCCGCGACGTGCTCGG
>JAGRHX010000065.1:0-950 GCA_020444775.1 Gammaproteobacteria bacterium | reverse complement strand
GTCAGCCTCATCCCCAAGGACGTCGCCCGGCGTTATCACATGATCGCCCTGACCTACGATCAGCGTGACAAGACGCTGACCGTGGCGATGGCCGACCCGTATAACGTCATCGCGCTCGACCAGGTGCGTGCCCTGCTCGGCGGCGATACCGAGATCAGGGCGCTGATTGCGGGGCAGGCCGAGCTCAACAAGGCCATCGACCAGTTCTATGGCTTCGAGCTGTCGGTCGACGGCATCCTTCAGGAGATAGAGACCGGCGAGATCGATTACGCGAGCCTGGAGGCAGAGAGCGACGAATACAGTCAGCCGGTGGTGCGGCTGGTCAACGCGTTGATGTCCGATGCGGTCAAGCGCGGCGCGTCGGACATCCACTTCGAGCCGGAGCACGACTTCCTGCGGATCCGTTATCGCATCGACGGCGTGCTGCGTCAGATCCGCTCCTTGCATCGCAACTACTGGTCGGCGATCGCCGTGCGTCTGAAAGTGATGGCGAACATGAACATCGCCGAGATGCGCGCCCCCCAGGACGGGCGCATCTCGCTCTCGGTCTCGGGGCGCCCGATCGATTTCCGGGTGTCATCGCTGCCCACCACCTTCGGCGAGAACATCGTGCTGCGGGTGCTGGACCGGCAGAAGGGCATCGTCGGTCTCGAGGCGTTGGGGTTGAGCGAGGACAACCTGACCACCTTGCGCCTGATGATGGCGCGTCCCGAGGGCATCATCCTGGTCACCGGTCCGACCGGTAGCGGCAAGACCACCACCTTGTACTCGATGCTGAGTCATCTCAACACCGAGCAGGTCAACATCATGACGCTGGAGGACCCGGTCGAGTACCCGCTCGAGATGATCCGGCAGACCTCGGTCAACGAGGCCGTGCGTCTGGATTTCGCATCGGGCATACGCAGCATGATGCGTCAGGACCCGGACATCATCCTGGTCGGCGAGATTCG
>JAGRHX010000988.1 GCA_020444775.1 Gammaproteobacteria bacterium | reverse complement strand
CCGGGGCTCTCGCTCGCGCCAGGCACGGGGCTTTCGATTCCCAGCGCACCATCGCTCACGGTCGCCGCCCAGACCGGCTTCACGCTAACGATGTGGCTGCGTCCAGGGGCCTCGGGATCGTCCGCCGCCGCCGGCAACGCCGCCGCTTCCTTCGGCGCCGGGCCCGGGGAAGCCCCCGTCGCCGCCGGCAACGTCGCCGCCGGCAGCGACTCGGGCTCCAGCAGCGCCGGAGCCTCCACCGCTACCACCGATGTCGGTAGCGACTCGGCAACAACCCCTGGGAGCGCGGGCTCGGAGATGGTGCTGCGCATGGTCGCGCCCGGTGAGCCGCTGCTGTTTCGCGCCAGTGATGGCTCGTCACAGCTCAGCCTGAGCGCGGGAGCCGACGGCCTGCAGCTCGCGCTGCGCTCGCCTGCGCTGCCCGAGCCGCTGCGGCTGGCGCCTGTGCCCTTGACATCAGGCGCCTGGCAGCATGTCGCCGTGGTGCTGAGCGCCGAGCGTCTGACGCTGTATCTGAACGGTCGGGAAGGCAGCTCGGCGGCACTCGGTGCGGATGGCGCCGGGCTGGGCTTCCAGGCCGCCCTGCAGATCGGCGGTGGTGCCTTCGCCGGCCAGATCGATGAGCTCAGCTTGTCCGGCAAGGCGCGTTCCGCGGACTGGCTGGCGTTCAATGCCAGCAACCAGGGACCACAGGACGTGCTGCTGAGCTATGGCACCGACCAGTCACCCCAGAGCGCGGGCGGCGGTGCTCACGCGAGCAACTTCGGCATCATCTTCCAGAGCGTGTTCGGCAACCCCGAAGCCATCGTCGAGCAGTCGGTGATCATCCTCTGCGCGCTGATGGCCACCATCGCGCTGCTGGTGATGTTCTTCAAATGGCTGTTCCTGATGCGCGCCCAGGGTGCCAGCCGACGCTTCGCGCGAGCCTTCCAGAAGCTACACGCCGAGCAGCACGTGGGCGACGACACCCAGCGGCCGGTGCTCGAGGGGCTCTACGAGTCGCGCCGCCGTTTCGCGGATTCGCCACTGTTCCGTGTCTATCGGATCGGTATCGACGAGGTGCGCAGTCGCATGGGCAGCACGGTAGGGGCTCAGGCGGCCGGGCTCGACGGCAAGGCCTTGACCTCGGTGCGCGCGGCGATGGACTCCGCGATGGTCCGTGAACGACAACGTATGGACTCGCAGATGGTGCTGCTGACCATCGCCATCTCCGGCGGGCCGTTCATCGGTCTACTCGGCACCGTGGTCGGGGTGATGGTGACCTTTGCCGCGATCGCACAGGCCGGTGACGTGAACATCACCGCGATCGCGCCAGGCATGGCGGCCGCGCTGCTGGCCACGGTCGCGGGGCTGGGCGTCGCGATACCGGCCCTGTTCGGCTACAACTACCTGGGCTCGCGCATCAAGGATCTGAGCGCGGACATGCACGTGTTCGCCGATGAGCTGCTCTCGCGCATCAACGAGATCTACGGACGATAGGAGCGTGACATGGCCGGTTCGGTAAAAGGCGACAACGAGCCGTATGACGAGATCAACATCACCCCGATGCTCGATCTGTCCTACGTGCTGCTGATCATCTTCATCATCATGACCACGGCCGCGGTGCAGGGCATCAACGTCAATCTGCCCAAGGCCAGCAAGACCCCGAGCATCGGTGAGTCACGCACCAAGGCCATCACCATCACCGCCGAGGGTCAGCTCTACCTGGACACCTATCCGGTCAGCATGCAGGAGCTGGAGTCGCGGCTGTCGAGCCTGCGAGCCGCCGACCCGCAGCTGCCGGTGGTGGTCAAGGGCGACCATACCGTCCAGTACCAGCTGGTCATAGACGTGCTCGACATGCTCGCACGGATCGATATCACCAAGGTCGGGTTGGTCACGCAGAAGCTGGTCAGGTAAGCGTGCGCCGATGATGGTCGGGTGCTGAAGCGGTGCAATCCGATAGGCAAGGCGGTAGCGAGTTGAAACGAGCGGACGAGGAGCTGGACGCGGGACGAGACCTGCTCGGCGGGCTTGTGCCGGTGCTGGGTGTCGGCGTCATCGTCACGCTGGCGGGCATTGCCGGCTACTGGATGTACAGCAGCATGAACGGCGAACCGCCGCCACCGCCGCCCAAGGTGCAGGAGATCTCGCTGGTCAAGCCGCCACCGCCGCCGCCACCACCCGAAGAGAAGCCTCCCGAACCGCCTCCCATGGAAGAGGAGAAGGTCGAGGTGCCGGAGCCGGAGCCCGTTCCCGAGCAGCTGCCCGACGCGCCGAGCGACGAGCCGCCACCGGGCACCGAGCTTGGCTTGGACGCGGAGGGCGGCGCCGGCTCCGATGGCTTCGGGCTGAAGGGCCGTAAGGGCGGACGTGGCCTGCTGAGTGGCGGTGGCGATGCACGTGCCTGGTACGCACGGGTCGTGCAGCAGGACATCCAGAATCGGCTGTCCCAGATCGAAGATGTGCGCACGCTCGATTACACGGTGGTCGTCAAGTTGTGGCTGACCGCGGACGGCCTGGTGCAGAGTGCGGTGCTGGAGCGCGGCACGGGTAACAGCGAGGTCGATCTGAAACTGCAGAACGCACTGTCCGGCGGTTTCCGGCTGAGCGAGGCACCGCCCGCGGATCTGCCGCAACCGATCAGGCTGCGGATCCGGTCGCGTAGCTGATCGGTCCTTCGGATGGCGTCGGAGGTGCTGCGTTCGGTATCCGCGTTCGTCACGAATTCGACATCTGCGGCACGTAGTCTCCGGTTCTTTTCATGTACCGTCGCCAGGCCCCGACGCACCCACCCATGAGCATTGAAGCCGCGTTCCGACCCTTGCTGCTCGCTGCCGTCCTGGCTCTGCTTCCGGGCATGGTGCTCGCCGATCAGAAGTCCGAGCTGCTCGAGCTCAAGCACACCATACACAATCTCATGGACGCCCTGGTCGAGCAGGGTGTGGTGAGCGCGGAGCAGGCCGAGTCGGTCAAGCGCACGGCGGCCGAGAAGGCCCGAGCACAGACTCGAGCAGAGCAGGCACAGGACCAGCCCGAGCAGCCGCCGCCCGGCAAGGTCATCCGGGTGCCTTATGTGCCGCAGTTCGTCAAGGACGAGATCCGCGATCAGGTCCGCTCGGAGCTGCGTGGTGAGGTGGTCGAGGACGTGCTCCGACAGGCCAAGACCGAGCGCTGGGGCATGCCCGAGGCGCTGCCGGACTGGACCCGCCGCTTCAGCTTCGAAGGCGACCTGCGCTTGCGCGGGCAGGGTGAGTTCTACGCGGGTGACAACGCCCGATTCGCAACCGCGTACGTGGACTTCGCCAGGGCCAATGCGAACAAGAGCATCAGCGGTGCCTTTTTGAACACCGAAGAGGATCGCGAGCGCGCACGGATGCGTCTGAGGCTGGGCGTCAAGGCCAAGGTCACCAACGACCTGGACGCGGGGATTCGACTCGCGACCGGTTCCAAGGGCAGCGCGGTGTCCACCAATCAGACCCTGGACGGCAACTTCGGTAGCTACGAGATCGTTCTCGACAGGGCATACCTCAAGTACACGGGCCGAGATCTGGATGGCTACCCCTGGCTGACCCTGAGCGGTGGACGCATTGCGAATCCCTATTTCTCCACCGATCTGCTCTGGGACTCGGATCTCAATTTCGACGGCGCCGCGGCGACGCTGCGTTACAACCTCTCGGGCGGCGACGATCTGTTTGCGCTGGAAGAACGCGACAAATCGCTGTTCGCGACCTTTGGTCTGTTCTCCATCGACGAGGTGGAGCTGTCTGATGCCGACAAATGGCTGTTCGGCGCCCAGCTCGGCGCGGACCTGTTGTTCGAGGATCAGTCTCGACTCAAGCTCGCGCTCGCCTATTACGACTACAACAACATCGAAGGTCGCAGGAGTCCGGTCGCGGCACCCAATCGCAACGATTACACCGCGCCCGGCGCGCTACAGAAGGGCAACAGCCTGTTCGACATCAGCAACGTGCCGGGTAATCCGTTTCAGCGCTTCGGGCTGGCCTCGGACTTCAACATCCTCAATCTGACCGCGCAATACGACATCGCACGCTTCGCGCCGATTCATGTCGTCGTCACCGCCGACTATGTCGAGAATCTGGGCTACGATGCCGATGCGATCAGGAATCGCCTCGACAACGGCGCGATGTTCGTCAACAGCACCGTGTTCAGCGCGCCGCCCGAGGACGCCCAGACCCGGGGCTACCACGCCAAGGTCAGAGTCGGCTGGCCCGATGTGCTCGCCCGCGACAACTGGCAGGTGTCGCTGGGCTACAAGTATCTGGAGCGCGACGCGGTCGTCGATGCCTTCACCGACTCGGATTTCCTGCTCGGCGGCACCAACGCCAAGGGATGGATTCTGGGCGCGAGCTATGGCGTGCTGGACAACACCTACGTTAGCGCGCGATATCTGAGCGCGGACGTGATCAGCGGGCCACCGTTGGGCATCGACGTCCTGCAGCTCGATCTGGTCACCGAGTTCTGAACGCGATGGGCAGGCTGGAGACGCTGCTCGCTCGCGGTCCGAAGGTCGTCACGCTCTGCGGTGTGTTGATGGCCTGTCTTTTGTTCAGCCCCGGTGTTGCGCAAGCTCAGGCGCGGCGTTCCGACGGCGGTGACCAGGCATTGAAGCGGGCGCAGTACATGCTGCGCAGCTTGACTGAGGAGAAGGCGGCGCTCGAAGCGCAGCTCGGCCGGCTTCAGGCGGAGCAGGTGGAGAAGGACAAGGCGCTCGCAAGCCTGCAGGCCCAAAACGATGCGCTGACCGCGCGTCTGGAGCAGTTCGGGGCCGTCAATCAGCAGATGGTGCAACGGATCCAGGCCGATGCGGAACGCTACCGGCAGCTGGCGGAGCGCTTCAGGCAGGCGGTGGTGATGATCAAGCAGGCCAATCGCGACAACGCCTTCCTGGTCGAAGCGGTGAAGGAGCGTGAGGCCTGGATAGAGGGCTGTGTGAGCCGCAGCCGGGAACTGGTATCGGTCAACAACGAGCTGCTGCAACGTTATCTGCAGGAGGGCTTTGACAACAGCGACTCGATCCTCGGGCTGAAGCGGGTGCAGATCGAGAACACCGCGCAGGACTTCCGTTTCCGTATCGAGGATCTGGAGGGCGAGGCCTTCCAGGGGCAGACCGACGTGCAGTCACACGTGCGCGTGCCGGATCAGGGCGTGCCGGCCGACTCGGCGGCATCCGGCCGCGATGGCAACGGCACGAGTGGCGCGGTTCCCGCGCAGGGACCATCAGCGACCGAGACGGCCACGTCGAAGTAGCGGGTCAGCCGGTTCGACGAGCCTGCCAGAGTGCCCCCGCGTCGCGTGCCGTTCGCTCGTTCCGATGCAAGTTGCCAGATGCATTCGAGCCGATGAATGCTGTGCCGGGGCTGGCACTGCTCGTGCAAACGCGCACAGAATGTCCGCTGACCGGGCGGCGGCGCGACCGGAAAGGCCCGAGCGCTGCCCGCATCCTCGAGGACCCTGTGCATGACTCATCCCGACGACGGTACGACCAGACGCAGCAGCCGCGGCAACGTGCGCCGCGGGGACAACCCATACCGTGCCCATACCTTCGAGGAGCTGGCTGGACTGCCGACCTGCTTCCGAGACGACCTGCTTGCCGGCAAGCGGGTGCTGATCTCCGGCGGCGCGGGCGGCATCGGGCTTGCGCTCTGCGTGTTGTTCGGGCGTCTGGGCGCGCACGTCATCACCTGCGGGCGAAACGCCGAGAAGCTGGCCACGGTCGAGCAGCAGCTGGCTTCGATCGGTATCTCGTGCCGGTCGCTCGTCACCAACATCCGCAAGCCCGAAGCGGTGGACGCGTTGATGGACGACATCTGGGCCACAGAAGGGGGCTTGGACGTGTTGGTCAACAACGCTGGCGGGCAGTTCGCTGCGCGGGCCGTGGACATCTCGCCCAAAGGCTGGGCCGCGGTGGTCGAGACCAATCTCTACGGCACCTGGTTCATGATGCAGTCGGCCGCGCGGCACTGGATTGCCGATGACGGCGGCGTTCCACGTGCCGTCGGCAGCGAGCCCGACCGGGTGGTGGTCAACATCAGCACGCTGGCCGACCGTGCCAACGTCGGCATCGTTCACACCAGCGCGGCGCGCGCCGGTCAGACCCAGCTCACCAAGAGCCTGGCACTGGAGCTCGCGCCGCACGGCATTCGAGCGAACGCCATCGCGGTCGGTGTGATCAGGAGCCCGGGTCTGGAGCATTACCCGCCGGAGGCGATCCCCAGCTTCGAGCACAATCCACAGCGTCGGCTCGGGGACGTGCAGGATGTCGCAGAAGCCGCGGTCTATCTGGCAGCGCCCTGCGGCTCGTTCATCACCGGCTCGGTGATCGAGGTCGCGGGTGGCGGCAACATCTGGGGTGAGTACTGGGCTACCGGCAAGCCCCAGTGGTTCGAGGTCCCGCCGCCACGATATCCGGAGGATTCCGGACCCGACTGAAGGCAAGCGCTAACCTCGAGAGCGAACGAGGCGTTCAGCCGCGCATCGACTCCGGCAGGACATGCAGGGTCAGATGTGACCCGGTGATGCCGGTCGGTGAGAGGTCGAAACCATCCACCTTGTCCAGGCTGGCGGCCGAGATGAGGCACAGGGCCTCGGGCGGATCGCCGAGGCCGAAGCTGACCACGAAATGCTCACCGTCCACACCGAGGCTCACGCCGCGCGGGTTGGGCAGCTCGTAGTAGCGTAGAAGCGTGCCGCTATCCAGATCCCAGAAGCTCAGCAGATTGCCGGCCGGCGTGGTCGCGGCGACGGTGCGTGTGGGCTCGTGGATGCACACGCTCAGCGTTTCACCGAGCAGCCTGTCAACGACCGCCTTGGGTCGCGACAGGGTTCGGAATTCGCCGCTGGACAGCTTCAGGGTCACTCCGCCCGGGTGCTTGTCGGGCAGACCCTCGCGCTGCGCGGAGACGACGGCCAGCGCGCCGCCGGTGGTGATGTCCAGGTGTCCGGCATTGATGTCCGCGCGCGAGAAGCGAAGCTGCTCCAGGAGCTGCTGGGACTGCACGTCGACAAAGGTCACGCTCGGCGTTACATCACCGCGCTGGCCACCACCATTGGTGATGACCATGGTCCGACCGCCATCGATCAGGCGACAGTCATGGGGCGAGGCACCGTAGCTTGGGAAATCGCCGAGCAGCTCATGCGTGCTCGCGTCGCGCACCGCGATGAGGCCGGGACGTTCCCGGGACATCTCGGTTTCGGTGCAATACAACAGGCTGCCATCCGCCGAATAGGCCCCGTGGCCATAGAACTGACGGTCCGGCGCGGTGCTGATTGCACGCGTGACGCAGCCTTGCCGCAGGTCGACCTCACACGCACCCGGGCCACGCTTCTCGAACACGCTGAGCAGGTGTGGTCGGGTGGGGTGGGGGACGATGCCGTGGCCGAAGAATGCGGTCGGTATCCCGACCAGGGCGAACTCCGGATCGTCCAGATCCAGCACGCACAGATGGTAGCAGCGCTCTCCGGCGGCATTCTTCACGTGTTGGGCGCCACCCATGACCAGGCCCAGCCTGGGAATCTTGGATTGCTTCACGGGCAGTCCCTCCCCCAACAGGCGTGGCGCCTTCAGTTGCATCGGGAGCGGACCGGATTTGCGGGCAATGGTTGCTGACATGCTGGACGCCGCGCCGTGTGGCGCGCATTGCGCTGTGATGGATACGGTCAGCAGTGTGGCGACGGATTGTTACCTGGACATTGCAAGGGGACATTGCAGGGGGACATTGCAGCGTGTCCTCCCGCCCCCGCCGCTCGTTCTGTCAATGGCCTGTCACACTCGTGCGCTACGGTATCCGATTTACTGGCATGAGCTTGCGTCGGTTGGTGCCCCGTCGCGCGACACAGCCCTACCGCGGATCCGTACCCGATGCTCGAAGCACACCACAGACAGTGCTCTGACTCGTATCTGGTTGGCCTGAGGGCCGCGCTGGGCGTGACCCTCATGGGCTTGTGGCTGGTGGCCGGGGCGGCCGCCGCTCAGTTGCAATCGCCCGAAGCCACCGCGGACCCACGCGATACTGAAACCCCGTCGTCGGCCGACACGACGGTCGACCCCAGCTTCGACATCTGGGAATTCCGGGTCAGCGGCAACACTCTGCTCGAGACCACCCGAATCGAGCGCACGGTCTACCCTCATCTCGGACCAGAGCGCGGTATCGAGGACGTCGAGGCCGCGCGGCGCGATCTGGAAGCGCTGTTCAGGAGCGCCGGCTATCCGACGGTGGTGGTCAACATTCCCGAGCAGGACGCTTCCGATGGCGTCATTGATCTCGAGATCGTGCAGGGCACGATCGACCGATTGCGGATCTCGAACTCGCGCTACTTCTCGCTCGGCCGGATCCGAGAGAAGGTTCCTGCGCTGGCCGAGGGCAATGTGCCTCACTTTCCCCAGGTGCAGGCGGAGCTGGCCGATCTGAATCGGGCCAGCGCCGACCGGCAGGTCACGCCCATCCTGCGCAAGGGCCGCAAGCCCGGTGGTGTCGAGGTCGATCTGCAGGTGCGGGATCGCTTCCCCCTGCACGCCAGCCTCGAGCTCAACGACCGCAATTCCCAGGACACCTCGCGGCTGCGAGCCTCGGCGACGCTGCGCTACGCCAACCTCTGGCAGCGCGAGCACAGCGTCTCGATGACCGCCCAGGTGTCGCCGCAGAACAGCGACGATGTCAAGGTGCTGGCCGGCACCTATGTCATGCCCCTGGAGAATCGCGATCTGCTGGCGCTGTTCGCCGTGCGCAGCGAGAGCGACGTGGCGACCTCCGGAGATCTGTCGGTGATCGGCAGCGGCACCATCCTCGGCGCCCGCTACATCATGCCGCTGCCGGCCGCCGGGAACTACTTCCACAGTCTGACCCTGGGCGCGGACTACAAGGACTTCGACGAAGCGGTGAAGCTGATCGGTGCCGATCGGCTGACCACGCCCATCGACTATTCGAAGTTCATGGCCGAGTACCAGGGTACCCGGGTCGGTGATGAGCGCGAGACCAGCTTCAAGCTGGCCGCGCATTTCGGCGTGCGTGGCGCTGGCAACCGCGAGTTCGAGTTCGAGAACAAGCGTTTCGAGGCGAGACCGAACTTCTTCTATGTCCAGGGTGGCTTCGGTCATACCGAGACGCTGGCTGCGGGCGCGCAGCTCTATCTCGCCGCGAATGCGCAGCTTGCGGGCGGGCCGCTGGTCAGCAACGAGCAGTTCAGCGTTGGTGGCGTGGACAGCGTGCGTGGCTACTACGAGTCGCAGACGCTCGGCGATGACGGCGTTCATGGTCAGCTCGAGCTGCGCTCTCCGTCGCTTGCCAGCAGCTTCTGGGAGAACGTGCAGAGCCTGCGGCTGTTCGCTTTCCTGGATGGCGGCATGGTGCGGGTTCAAGACCGCCTGCCCGGCCAGCCGCACGACCAGTCGATCTACGGCGCCGGGCTGGGGCTTCGCATGCAGGGCACGCCGGGGCTGAGCGCTCAGTTCAACTGGGCCTGGCCGTTGAAGGCCAACGGCCAGGTCGAGCGTCTGGACGGCCGCGGACATTTCCAGCTTCAGTACGAGATGTGATCCCGTTTCGGGCTGAAGTGCCGCGCGCTCAATCGCTGAGCCGGCTGCGCTCGCGCAACCTGTTTCGTATCAGCGTCGCGGCCAGATTGAGGACGATGACCACCGCCACCAGCAGCAAGGCGGTTGCATAGACCAGGGGACGGGCCGCCTCGACGTTGGGACTTTGGAAGCCGACATCGTAGATGTGAAAGCCCAGGTGCATGAACTTGCGTTCCAGGTGCAGATACGGGAAGTAGCCATCCACGGGCAGGCTGGGCGCCAGCTTGACTACGCCGACCAGCATCAGCGGTGCCACCTCACCGGCGGCGCGCGCGATCGCCAGGATCAAGCCGGTGAGGATGGCCGGGCTGGCGGCCGGTAGCAGCACGTGCCAGATGGTCTCGATACGATTGGCACCGAGTGCCAGGGACGCCTCGCGGATGCTATTCGGCACTCGCACCAGACCTTCCTCGGTGGAGACGATGACCACCGGCAGCGTGAGCAGCGCAAGCGTCAGCGAGGCCCAGAACAGCCCGCCGGTGCCAAAGGTCGGGGCCGGCTGGGCCTCGGGATAGAACAGGTCGTCGATCGTGCCACCGATGACGTACACGAACAGGCCCAGACCGAACACGCCGTAGACGATCGACGGTACCCCGGCCAGGTTGTTGACAGCGATGCGGATGATCGAGGTCAGGGGGCCTTGTCGTGCGTATTCGTGCAGATAGACGGCGGTGACGACGCCGAGCGGCGTGACCAGCACTGACATGGTCAGCACCATCAAGATGGTGCCGAACAGCGCCGGGAAGATGCCGCCCTCGGTGTTCGCCTCGCGCGGATCCTCGGTCAGGAATTCCTTCAGCCGCTGCAGATAGATGTGCAGACGCTCGCCGATGTCGAGCTCGTTGGGCCGGTAGATGCGGACGATCTGGCTGAGCGGCACGGCAAGCGTGCGTCCGTCGGCTATCGTCAGCACCAGTCGATCCCGCATCAGCGACCGGCGCAGCTCCGCCAGCGCATGCTCGGCGCCGGCATTCTCCTCCAAGAGTGCACGGCGTTCGGCCTCGACACGATCGCTTGCGCTTCGATCCAGGTGCCCGCGCAGCTCCAGCCGTCGACCTTGAAGCCGTAGCCGCTCGAGTTCGATGTTGTTGGGGCGGATCCGGGTATCCTCGACCTCCCGGGCCTGTTGCTGGAGCGCGGCTACACGTTCGAGCAGCGCCGGTAGCCGCGTCCATACCGCCTCACCTTCGTCCAGCAGCTCCTCGCTGCTCCAGAGCGCGGCCGGATAGCCGTAGGCGTCGCCCCACTCGAGGCGCTCGACGGTTAGGAGTCCCGCCGGTTGCTCACGTGCGACCACCGCCCGCTCGGGCAGCCACTGGAAGTCCAGTCCGAGCAGCTCCCGGTTGCCTACCTTGATCAAGGTTCGCCGTGGCGTCGTGCCATCATCCTGGGGCGGCGCGGACTCGGTGTATTGTGGAATGCCGATGAGCCGCGCGAGCTCACCGTCATCGGCTCGATACTGGTATTCCCAGAGCGTCGCGGGCCAGAAATGCGCGGCACCCTTCACGGTGATCAGGGTGAGCAGCCCCGCCACCATCAGCAGGCTCAAGGTCAGGGCGCTGCCGTGCAGCCAGATCCAGGGCACACCGGAGCGACGCCAGCCGGCGCCCTCATACAGACCGGGCCTGACCACCGGCGGCTCGATGACCGAACCATCCTCGTGCCGGGACAGGTGGGCTGGCTCAGAGCGCGCCATAGCGTCGCCGCAGTCGATGCCGGATCAGCTCGGCGAGGGTGTTCAGACAAAGCGTGAATGCGAACAGCACCAGCGCGGTCAGGAACAGGATCCGATAGTGGCTGCTGTTGACCTCGGCCTCCGGCAGCTCGACGGCGATGTTCGCCGACAGTGTGCGCATGCCCTGGAAGATGCTGAGATCCATGACCGGTGTGTTACCGGTGGCCATCAGCACGATCATGGTCTCACCGACCGCGCGCC
Organism: Gammaproteobacteria bacterium; assembly: GCA_020444775.1. The sequence continues at coordinate 574 of JAGRHX010000988.1, read as the reverse complement.
CGAGTCCGATCATGACCGCAGAGTACAGTCCAGGGCTGGCCGCGGGCAGCACCACCCGCGCGAAGGTCTGCCAGGGACTCGCGCCCAGTGCCAGCGACGCGTCGGTGAGGTGCTTGGGCACGCCGAACAGCGCGTCCTCGGAAATCGAGTAGACCGTCGGGATGACCGCGAAACCCATGGCCATGCCGACCACGATAGCGTTGCGCTGGTCGAAGTCCACGCCCAGCGCCTGGCTCAGCCATTGCCGTGTGTCACCCTCGAACAGCCAGTGCTCGATCGGCGCGCTGAGCGCGATGCTCAGCGCGATCAACAGCATCAGCCAGGGCGCCATCAGCAGGAGCTCACGGCCGTCGCCCAGCCGCAGACGCAGCGTGGCAGGCAGCCGGTACCAGAGCAGCGACGCCAGCAGCACGCCGGCTGGCACGATCAGCAGTATCGCGGCAAGACCGGGCAGATGTCTCTCCACGAACGGCGCCAGCCAAAGTCCGGCAACGAAGCCAAGCACCACGGTGGGCAGCGCCTCCATGGTCTCGATCGCCGGCTTGGTCAGGTTGCGTGCCCTGCGGCTCATGAA
>JAGRHX010000987.1 GCA_020444775.1 Gammaproteobacteria bacterium | reverse complement strand
CGGGCTGTGGCAAGACATTCATTGCCCGCGCGCTGGCGGGCGAGCTGGGTGCCAACTTCTATGCCATTGGCCTGTCGGACGTGCTCGATATGTGGCTGGGCGAGAGCGAGCGCAAGCTGCACGAGATTTTCGAGACGGCCCGACGCAACACGCCGGCCGTGTTGTTCTTCGATGAGGTCGACGCGCTGGGGCAGAAGCGCAGCCAGCTACGTCACTCGGGCGGGCGCACCATCGTCAATCAACTGCTGTCGGAGCTCGATTCTGCCGGCAGCGACAACCGCAACGTGTTCGTGCTCGCGGCAACCAATCATCCTTGGGACGTCGACACCGCCCTGCGTCGCCCGGGCCGCTTCGATCGCAGCGTTCTGGTGCTGCCACCTGATACGCAGGCGCGAGCTGCGATCATCGACAATCAGCTTCGTGATAGACCGACGAGGGATCTGGATGTAGAGGCCATCGCTCGGCTCACCGAGCTCTTCTCGGGCGCGGATCTGGTGCATCTGGTCGAGTCGGCGGTCGAGCTGGCGATGGCCGATTCGATCAGGCAGGGCGCTGGCAGACCGATTGTCCAGAACGACCTGACACAAGCGCTCAAGCAGTTGAAGCCGAGCACGCGCCCGTGGTTCGAGACGGCTCGAAACTATGCCATGTTCGCCAACGAGGGTGGCGTATACGACGAGCTGCTGCAGTACCTCAAAGCACACAAGCTATGAGTGATGGATTCGCGGCAGAGCCGATGATGGCCCGTGCGGCGCTGGATCGTGCTGAGGCCCTGATCGATCTTGGTCGCGTCGAGCAGGCGCTGCCGCTGCTCGCGCAAGCGGTCGCGATGGATCCAGATGACGCCGAGACACGCTGTCGGCTCGCCCAGGCGTACACGCTCCTCGACCGCCATGAAGAAGCCATAGAGCATGCGCAGGCGGCGTTGCATCGGGACCCTGATTCGGAGCACGCGCATTTTCGACTCGCGATTTCACTGATGGGGCTGAAGGCCTTCGACCAGGCGCTCGAGCACGCCAGAGCTGCAACGCGTCTCGAGCCGGACGACAGCGCGAATCTCCACATGCTCGCTCGGGCCGAGTACTACACGGGTCACTACAAGCAAGCGATCGACGCGGCCCAACGCGCAATAGAGCTGGAGCCGGACAATGCGAAATTGCACGAGTTGCTCGGTGACCTGGCGTTCAACATCCAACGACGCCCGGCCAAGGCCATTCCGCACTATCGCGAGGCATTGCGGCACGCACCGGACGATGCCGACATCCACGCCAGCCTGGGGCGCGCGCTTGCCGAGACGAAGCAACCGTTCGAGGCCGCGGAGTCGTTGCTTCGAGCACTGCGTATAGACCCGGCCAATCCATCGATCCGTCAGCAGCTCTTCGCGCTGTTGCACCATGACCTGATGAGCGCCCCAGCAGATGTGCGCAGGCAGCTGACCGAAGAGTTCGGCCCGACCCTCACGAACTTCTATGAGGACACGGTCGGACGAACGGGCTGGCAGGGGCGGTTGCGTATGGGATCACTGGCGCTGATGTGGCTCATCGCCATACTGCTACTGGCGATGCTTTTCACCCCGGCCACCGGTGATCCTATCGCGCCACTGATGAACGTGCTCTGGCTCGCCCTGGTCGTGTGGCTGGCGCTCAGCCTCGTGCATCGGATCGGCTGTCGCTGGCGTCTCAGGCGATGGACCCGGGGACCTGGGTCATGACGTCATCGGCGTTCAGCCGGGACGAGTATCGACCACAGTCTCTGGAGACGTCGCTACTTCGTTCGCAAGGGAGGGTGGCGATGTCGGCTCAGCGGTGGCCGAGCCCGCGTGCATCGTCGATTCGCACGTCATGAATCGAATGCCAGGCGATTCAAGCAGCGGTATGGTGAAGTGCGGTAGACATGTCCTCAGCTGAGTGTACAGACCGATGAAGATACTGATCACCGGCGGCACCGGCTTCCTGGGCCGTAAACTGCTGACCGCGCTGCTCGAGCGCGGCACGCTGCCAGACCCGGGCGGTACCGAACAGCCGATTGCCAGCATCACCTTGAGTGACCTGGCCGCGCCGAGTACATCCTTGCCGGAGGATCCGCGCGTCGAGTTCGTGGCGGGCGACTTCACAGCGGCGGGGGCGGCGAGCACGTTGCTCGATGGGGTCGACGTGGTCTTCCATCTCGCCGCGGTGGTGAGCGGTCAGGCCGAGGCTGATTTCGAGCTCGGCATGCGGGTCAATCTGGATGGCACCCGGATGCTCCTCGATGCCTGTAGGGCGGCGGGACGCACGCCGCGCTTCCTGTTCACGAGCTCGGTCGCGATGTTCGGGGGTGATCTCCCAGCGGTGCTCGATGACCGTACCCATGTCACGCCGCAGAACTCCTATGGCGCGCAGAAGGCCATGTGCGAGCTGCTCATCAACGACATGAGCCGCAGGAACATGGTAGACGGACGCACGCTGCGCCTGCCCACCGTGGTGGTGCGCCCCGGCAAGCCGAATGCCGCCGCTTCCTCCTTTGCCAGCGCGGTCATCCGTGAGCCGCTGCAAGGCGATGAGTACGTGTGCCCGGTCAGACCGGACACACGGATGTGGGTCATGTCGCCGCGCCGGGTGATCGCAGCGCTGGTCCATGCCGCCACCCTGGACGGTAGCGCCTTTGGCAGCTTTCGCGCCGTGTCCCTACCCGGGCTCACCGTGAGCGTCGAGCAGATGGTCGATGCCCTGCGCGCGGTCGCGGGAGACGCGGTCGCATCGAGGGTGAGCTATCAGCCGGACCCCTTCATCGAAGGGATCATCCACGCCTGGGCCACGCGCTTCGATACACCGCGCGCGCAGGCGATGGGCTTCAAGGCCGATGCTGACTTCCGCGCCGTGGTCGAGGCATTCATCGAGGACGAGCTGGGCGGCTTCGTTGCCTGAACGGTCGATGGCGGCGGGCGATGGGATCGTCGAAGCCGTGCCGCCGCATCAGTGGTGCCCCTTCAAGCTCTGGCCGGGATCGGCCGTCCCTCACCCGCGAGCGTCACCCGGTGCATCACGCGGCGCAGGTTGGTGTTGTCGAATGGCTCGACCGAATGCATCGTGCAACGGTTGTCCCACATGATCACATCGTGCGGCTCCCAGCAGTGTCGATAGACATAGCGCGGTTGGGTGGCGTGCGCGATCAGCTCATCCAATAGCGCGCGGCCTTCCTCAGGTCCGAGACCGTCGACGGCGGTCATGGTATGTGGGGACAGGAACAGTGACCGGCGCCCGGTCACGGGGTGGACCTGCACCAACGGATGGCGCACCGGAGGCAGGGTTTCGTAGCGACCCTTGTCCTTGCGTGCCGCAAGCAGCGGTGACAGCGACAGGATGTGGTCGTGGTCGTGAACCACGATGAGGTCGTCGATGCGCGCACGCATGTCGTAGGGCAGGTCCTCGTACGCGGCGTAGAGATTCGCGAACAGCGTATTGCCGCCATCACGTGTGATCTCGATACCGTGCAGGATCGAGCCTTTGCTGGGGATGTCACGGAACGAGCTATCGGTGTGCCAGCGCCATGACTGGCTGAGATACTGCCAGCCGTTGTCTTGCTGCGGAATGAGATTGCCATCCTCGTCGACGTTGGAGACGCGGTAGATCGCCTGGTTGCCGGTCGAGCGATGCGCGAATGAGGGGTGGATCTCGAGCTCGCCGAAGCAACGGGCGAACGCGACGTGCTGCTCGTCGCTGATCGCCTGACCTGGAAACACCAGCAGCAGGTGCTCCATCCACAGAGCGTGTAGCGCATCCACCGTGGTCTGCTCCAGGCGGCGTGACAGGTCGAGGCCATGCACCGCGGTGCCTATCAGTGGATGTCGACGTTCGACGGTGAATGCGGGGCTTGCTTGGACGGTGCTGGACATGAAGCGTTGTTCCTCGATGAACCAGTCGGCAAGACGCCATGATGAGCATCGCCGTACAGAATGTAAAATTGCTGCAGCGCGCCGAGGTGCGTCGCGGCACTTGCGGCTGTGGGGTGACCTCTTGGTCGTGGCGACCAATGATTCGATGGTATCGATCCGCATCGGATCCAGGCGCAGGGTCGCTGCCATCTGGCGTCCGTGCGCGTCCGGTATCGCGGGTCGCTATCCGTCATCGAGGAGTCATCTTGTCAACGCTCGCATCAGCACTCGGTGAGCTTCGTCGCTCTGTCTCGAGCATCGAAGAGTCCGGCCTCGTGCAAACCGGGGTGCCGGGTGTCAGCTTCTTCTGGATCGGCGAGTCCCTGCCACGCACGCCGCTGCTCTACGAGGCGGGCATCGTCATCATCGGCCAGGGTCGAAAGGTCGGTTACCTGGGCGATCGACGTTTCGTCTACGACAAGGACACCTGTCTGGTCCTGGGGGTGCCCGTTCCGTTCGAATGTGAAACACACGCGACCTCTCTGGAGCCGATGCTGGGTGTTCGTCTTGACATCGACCTCAGTGTGCTCAATCGACTGGTGTCCCAGCTCGACGGACGGCTCGACGGCCAGATCGGTACTGATGGCGCCGATGAGCTGCCCGTGCAGGCGGGCGTCGCGCCGGTGCGGATGCAGGGGCCGTTGCTCGCTGCAGCGATCCGGCTCATCCAGAGCCTTGCCGATCCCCTGGACCGGCAGGTGATCGGCGTCGCCGCGGTCGAGGAGATCCTCTATCGAGTGCTGCGAGGCGAGCAGGGCCATGTGCTGAACGCGCTCACGCTGCGCTACACCCCGTATGCGAGCATCGCACAGGCTCTGAATCGCATGCATACGAACTATCAGAGTACCTTGAGTGTCGAGGAGCTGGCCCGTGAGAGCGCCATGGGTGTCTCGTCCTTTCATAGGGCGTTCAAGGCTGTCACCGGCGACAGTCCGGTGCAGTACCTCAAGAAGATCCGCTTGCTGAAGGCGAAGGGCCTGCTGGTTCTCGAGAGACGGCGAGTGGAGGAGGCCGCCTACGCGGTGGGTTACGCAAGCCCCTCACAGTTCAGCCGCGAGTTCAAACGCTACTTCAGCGTGCCACCGTCCGCGGCGCAGACACTGCCATATGCGGACATGGCGTAGCGCCTGCGTGCCGGCTTTCGGCGGGCAGACGTACGTGTCGAAGTCCAACCTGCCGCTTCGACCCTTCGTGTTCGTGGAGTACCGCGACGTCGGGTCTGGCAGGAATGGGCATGTCATCGAGCCGATCCGGCATTCCGCCGAGCCATCCCGGCTTGGATAGTGTTCCCCACGCCTGTTGGCCCGAAGGCCTGTCGTCACGAGCGGCCCTGACCGAGACGGCTACCGGCCGACGTAGTCGAGACCTGCCAACCCGTGATCAGCTTTCCACCCCTACGCGAAACCCGAAGACGAGGTGAATGATGACAGTCAAGCAACTCCTTTCATCGGCGCTGATGATCGCCATCACAGATGGGATGGCGAGTGGCCCTGTGCTTGCCGACCAGGCGTCTGGCACTCAGACGATAGCCCGCGCGGGCTATCAGGCATCCGTCAAAGGACCCGCGAGCTGGTTCACCGGTGATGTGCGAGTCGATCCTCTGTTCCCGGCGAATGACACGGCGAACTACTCTGGCGCCTACGTGACGTTCGAACCCGGCGCCCGTTCGGCCTGGCATCTACATCCAGCGGGGCAGCACATCATCGTCACGTCGGGGGTCGGACGCACCGGCACACGGGACGGCGCCGTGCAGGAGATCAGGGCGGGCGACGTGATCTGGTGTCCGCCGGGTGTCCCGCATTGGCACGGCGCTACGCCGACCACGGCAATGACCCACCTGGTCATCACTGGCTCTCTAGATGGTGAGAACGTTCAGTGGCAAGAGAAGGTCAGCGATCAAGAGTACACGGAAGAGTAGGAGGGAGAGATGCGGCACATCAAGCACATCGCGATAGCACTCGTCATTGCGTTCTCGATTCCGGTCGGACTGCTAGCGGAGGCGCAAGCAATGAATCATACGAAATCCCTGGATGCCCGGCAGAAGAGCATTGTCACCATCGCGGCGTTCACGGCCGATGGTGACATGGAGAGGCTCGACAAGGCGTTGACCGAGGGCCTGGAAGCGGGGCTCACGGTCAGCGAGATCAAGGAGGTGCTGGTGCAGATGTATGCCTACGCAGGCTTTCCGCGCAGCTTGAACGGCCTGTTCGCGTTCATGCGGGTGCTCGATGAACGGAAATCCGCGGGAATACTCGACGAGCCCGGCAAGGCGGCAAGCCCGCTTCCACCCGACATGGACAAGGATGTGTACGGCGCGAAGGTCCGTGCCTCACTTGCGGGACAGGATCAGATCCCGTCACCTAGTGAGTGGCAGCTGTTCGCACCGGTCATCGATACCTACTTGAAGGAGCATCTGTTCGCGGACATCTTCGCGCGTGACGTGCTCGACTTCCAAAGTCGGGAACTCGCGACGATCGGTGCGCTTGCCAACATGCAAGGCGCCGGCGGGCAGCTGCGGTTCCACCTGGGTGCCGCGATGAACACGGGATTGAGCGCCGCACAGCTCGAGGACTTCATCGCCGTGCTGAGAGCGAAGGTTGGCGAGCCCGAGGCAAGCCAGGCTGCGGCGCTCTTGGAGGAGGTGCTGAGCGCTCGCGGCAAGTAGGCTCATCGACCGCGATGGCGCGTGCCGCGGGATTGGATAGCGGCAACGCGCCTCGCCATCCAGGCTGGCTGATGGACATTCGTCGCCGCCTAGTCACCGGCAGCCTGGGGTTCGGCGGCCCGCGCCGGCGCACGCCGTGCCTCGCTCCAGCCCACCACCGCGACCGTCAAGGCCGGCAGGAAGGTGAGTGTCACGATGGCGGCACCGGCTATCCCGAACAGCACCACTGCACCCACACCACGGTACAGCTCGGTCCCCTCACCGGGGATGAACACCAGCGGCGCCAGCCCGCACAGGGTCGTGATCGTGGAGATGGCGATGGGCCGCAGGCGTGACTCGACCGCCTCGCGCACCGCTTGTGTCGCAGGTGCGCCATGCTCGCGCACGTTGCTGGCCGCTTGATGCACGATGAGGATCGGGTTGTTCACCACGGTGCCCATCAAGATCAAGAATCCCAGCATGGAAATCATGTCGAACGGCTGATGCACCGCGTCCAGCCCGAGGTGCGGAAGCATCGAGCCGACAAGGTTCAGCAAGGCAAGCCCCGCGATGCCGCCGGCCACGCCGAGCGGAATGGTGGTCATGATCAGCAGCGGGTAACCCCAGTGCGTGAAGATCGCCACCATCACCAGATAGACCAGGACCAGGGCGACCAGGTAGTTTCCGGACAACGCGGCGCGGGTCGCGTCGAGCTGATCGCTTGCACCGGAGATCGACACGCTGACGCTGGCTGGGATGCCACCCGTTCGGCTCAGCTCCGCCAGCACCTCATCGCGCATCATCTGAACGCCGGTCTCGAGTGCGACGGACTCCGGCGGGATCACGTTCAAGGTGACGGTGCGCCGACCATTGACCCGACGCACGCTGCTGGTATCGACGGTCTCCACCACGCGTGCCAGGCTGCCGAGCGGTACGACCCCACCGCCAGGCGTGTGCACGGGTAGCTGAGCGAGATTCTCCAGCGTCGCGTCCGGACCGCGCTCGCTGTACAGATACATGTCGATCTTGTCGTCGGCCAGGAAGAACTCGCCGACGAAAGCGCCATCGGTCAACGCCGCGACCGTGAATCCGATGTCCTCGGCCGCCAGACCCAGCTCCGCGGCGCGTTCCCAGTCCGGGCGTACCTCGACCATCGGCTGCGACAAGGACAGCGTCGGCGGGCTGGCTTGAATGCGGGGATTACCGAAGACCGCCTGGGACCGGCGGTAGATGGCGTTGGCGGCGTCGTAGACCTCCTGCAGCCGCGGCCCCGCGATGTCCAGGCTCACGCTGCGGGTGCCGCCGTCGTTGCTGGTGATGATAGATCCTCGGGTGGCGAACGAGCGCATGCCAGCGTACTCGCCGTACCTGGTCTCGATCGCCGCCATCAGCGCATCCACCTGCCGCGGATCCTTGGGTTCACAGATGAGCGTCAGTCCACTCGCGCGGATCGACACGATCAGGTATTCGATGGCGGGTATGCTCGACTCGCCGCGCGCGAATTGCTCGGGCTCCTGCTCGAGGGCCGGCAGGAAATGCGCCTGCACCTCGCGGCCAATCTCGGCCATCGTGCGCAGGTTGTAGCCGGGCGGCGCGTTCATCCTGGCGAATATCTTCGGTTCCTCGCCCGGTGGCAGGTACTCCGCGGGCGGCGTGAGCCCGACGATGATTGCCGCGCTCGCAAGCACGGTGAGCACGATCACCGTCAGGCGGCGCAGCCACCCACCCGCGAGCCAGCCAACCGCGCCGACCACGCGCTGGGCAAATCGACTGTGCTCGGACTGAGCTCCCTCGCGACGGAACGGAAAGCTTGCGGCCGCGGTAGGCACGACGGTGATCGCGACCAGCATCGAAGCAAGTATGGAGGCCGTGACCGCAATCGCGATATCGGAGTAGAGCTCTCCGGCTTCCTCCACGATGAACAACACCGGCGCGAACACCAGCAGGGTCGTCATCGTCGACGCCAGCACCGCGGGCCACACCTTGCGAACGCCCGCCACCGCGGCACGCACCCGGTCCAGCCCCTTGCGCCGTTCCCACTCGATGCTCTCCAGCACCACGATGGTGTTGTCCAGGGTCATGCCGATGGCGAATGCGACACCTGCCATCGAGATGACATTGATGGTCCGGCCGGCGAGCAGCAGGCCGAGAAAAGCCGCGATCGTGCAGATCGGAATACCGATGACACCGACCATGGTCGCGCGCGCCGAGCGCAGGAACACGTACATGACCAGCGTGGCGAGCAGCGCGCCGAGCAGCAGGTTGCGCCACACGGTGATGAGTGACTGCTCGACGTACACCGTGTCGGTCGCGTTCAGCGCGAGCTCCATGCCCTCGGCACGCAGCAGCTCGTCGTTGATGCGCTCGACCTCCACGAGCATTGCGTTCTTGATGTCGATGACGTTCGAGCCGAGCTCGCGATTGACCGCCAGCGAGAGCACGGGCTTGCCGTTGACATAGGACTCGCGCTGGACCTCGAAATGGTCGAGCCGCACCGAGGCGACATCGCCGAGCCTGATCACTGCACCGCCTCGGCGCTCGAGGATGAGACGCAGCAGATCATCGACATCGTCGAATCGCCCGATCGTACGCAGCAGGTAGCTGCGCTTGCCGGCGTCGAGCTCTCCGCCGGTGACGTCGCGGTTGCGCGCGCGAAGCGCGCCGCGCACATCGGCAACGGTGAGTCCGCGCTCGGCGAGCGCGACTGGATCGACGCGAATCTGTATCTGTCGGTCGGCCCCACCGCCGACCTCCACGCTGGAGACGCCGGGCACGGTCTCCATACGTGAGCGCACGTTGTCGGACACGAAGTCGCGCATCATGTCCATGTCCAATCCGCGCGGATTGCCGTCCAGCGGCGAGACCCTGAAGTACATGAACGAGTTGCTCGAGAACGACTCGGCAACGATTCGTGGTTGGTCCACGGACTCGGGGTACGACGAGACCTGCGACAGCGCGTTGTTGACGCGAATCAGCATCTCGTTGATGTCCACACCGGGCGGGAACTCGAGCTCGATGCGCGCATCTCCAGTGGATGCGGTGGCTACGATGCGTTTCAGGCCGGGCAGGCTTCGCAGGTACTCCTCCTGCTCGATCAGGATCTCCTTTTCGATGTCCTGCGGCGTCGCGCCGGGCCACGATGTGCGCACCTGGATGATGCGCACATCCAGATCCGGGATCATCTGCACCGGCACTCGGGTCATGGCGACCACGCCCAGCACCAGGACGACGCCGACCACTACGGTGAGGAGCGTGCCTCGACGAACGATGGCTTCGAACATGCGCATTCAGGTGCGGGCGCTCAGCGCGCCTCGCTGACCTGCACCTCCTGACCTTGACGCAACGACTCGTTGCCACGCACCACCACCGCTGTACCGGCTGCGAGCCCCTCGCGGATCTCCACCTGCTCGGCGGATGTGATGCCGATACGCACGATCCGTTCCTCGACTCGACGGCGGGTACCGTCGCCCGACGCGACCCAGACCACCGTGCGTCCATCGGGGTAGCGAACCAGCGCGTCGCGCGGCACCACGATGCCCTCCCGGCCGACACCGATGCGCAAGGTCGCGCGTGCAGACATGCCTGGCGTGAGTCCTCCGTCTTCGTTGTCCAGTAACGCACGCACCAGAAATGTGCGTGCCGTGGGGTCGCTTACCGGAACGATGTCCGATAGCACGGCGTCGACACGCATATCGGGCCGCGCATCCACGCTCACGCTCACCGGGGTGCGCGCGGAGAGGCGGCCAAAATAGGCTTGAGGCACCTGCAGATTGAGATGCAGCGCGTCGACCGCGACCAGCTCCAGCACGCGGGTGTCGGTGCCGACCCATTCACCGACCTCCGCGTTGCGGTGTGCCACCACGCCGGCGAAAGGCGCCACCAGGCTGTGTCGAGCCACCAAGGCCGCATCGTAGGCACTGACCGCCCGCAAGCGCTCGAGCACCGCCTCCAGCCTTGCCACCTCTGCCTCGCGGCCACGGACCTCGGTCTCGGCAAAGCTCTGGTTGCGGGCGAGCCTGCGTCCCTCCTGAAGGCGGCGGCGTGCTTCCGCGAGCTCGGTCTGCGCCTCGCGCTCGGCAGCGCGCGCCTGCGCGAGCTCCAACTGCGCCAGCTCGCCGTCGAGTTCCATCAAGGTCTCGCCCGCCTGCACCCTTGCACCCACGTCCACATTGACGCGCACCACGTGGCCAGCCACCGCGGGCGCGAGACGCGCGGCGCGCGGAGAGCTGAGGCTGCCGGTGAGGTTCAGCGCTTCGAGCACGGGGGCGTTGCGTGCCATGCTCACCTCGACCGGCGCAAGGCCATTGGCGACGAGCGGCGCCAGCGGCGCCAGCGCACCGAACAGGACCAGCAACAACCTGGCAAGAGCTGGGAAGACAGGCATCGGGGACCTTTTCGGGTATCGAATCGTGCAGCCGGGGAGCCGCGATTGCGCGGCGCATCTGCCTAAGACTAACGGCTCGGCGCGAATGCTGCCCGACCGTCCGAGGTCCAGCTG
>JAGRHX010000064.1 GCA_020444775.1 Gammaproteobacteria bacterium | reverse complement strand
TGACCGGAAGCCGATGACCGGAAGCGACGACTGGAAGGCCGGGACGCTTCCGCCGAGGCGGATTTTCAGCCAGGAGACCGAAAGCGCGCTCATGTTGCCCGACTACGGTACCAACGGTCTGTTACGTCTTGTTCAGACGGTGCACGCGGCCGCCGGCGTGCGTCGGGCCTGCGAGACGCTGACGGCTGCGCCACTGTACGCGCGGCTACGCGAGGCTCGCAGCATCGTGTTCCTGCTCATCGACGGCATGGGTCTGCGACAGCTGCAGCGGCACGTCAGTGATGGCGTGATGCACACTCATCTGCACGCGAGTCTGAGCGCTGTCTTCCCCAGCACCACGGCCTCGTCCATCACCACCTGGATGACGGGCCAGCCTCCCGCCGAGCATGGCTTGACCGGCTGGCACGTGCGCTTGCCCGATTCGCAACGAATCGTCGCGCCGCTGCCCTTCAGGGAGCGTGGTAGCGGCCGCGCGCTGGAGTCGCTCGGCATCGGCACGGACGCGGTGTTCGGCGCGGCGAGCGCCTTCGCCGAAGCCCGGGTCCGGGTCGACGTGCTGCAGCCCCGACACCTGGTCGATACCACCTACACGCGTTTTCACACCGGGGCCGCGTACGTGCACGGTTTCGACAATCTGTCGGATTTGTCGCGCCGCGCATTGGACCTGCTACGTCGAGAGCGTCCGGCCCTCATGTATATGTATTGGCCCGAGTTCGACGCTCGCTCGCATCGCCACGGCTGGCAGAGCCAGCAGGCCGGCGCCGAGCTGCGCCGCCTGGACAGCATGCTCGAGACCTTCCTGGACCAGGCCTGTGCTGCCGGTGCCGCGGTCCTGGTCAGCGCGGACCATGGCTTCATCGACGTCCCGGAGGGCCGCTGTCTGTGGCTGGAGGACCATCCGCGGCTGCGCGAGACACTGGTCGCGCCCCTGTGTGGTGAGCCACGCACCGTGTACTGCTACGTGGAGCCGACTCGCGAGGCCGAGTTCCGTGCCTATGTCGATGAGCAGTTGGGTCATGCCTGCAGCCGTCACGCCAGCGATGAGCTGATCGAGCAAGGCTGGTTCGGTAGCGGCGCTGCAGCGCGCTTGCGCGGTCGGGTCGGTGACCAGGTGCTGATGATGCGCGAGGACTACATGTTGCGTGACCGTGTCAGCGGTGAGCGGCCGCATACGATGCACGGCATCCACGGTGGCAGCAGCGAGCAGGAGATGCGCATTCCGTTGATCCTGAAGCTGCCGGCGGCCGGCGGTTGAGCTTGGTGTCGCGACCCGCGAGAAGGGACTTCATCGACACCGGTCGGCGTCGAACCCTTCCAGCCGGCTCCCAGCCGACTTCTTGCATTGCCGCCGGGCGCGCTTGCCGCGACGGTTGACCGGCGTTAGCTTCTCGCCGGAATCCGGCGCCAGGCGGCGTCGTTGCAGACTGGAGTAACCCGTGACCAGCCGAGACGCAGCCGCGCACGCGGCAAACCCCGAGCGCCACGCTTCGACCATGTGCCCGCCTGCCGATGTCGCTGACCCGGCTCCCCCCGACCGGATGCCCGCTGTGTCGGTCGATCGCGCGGCGCTGATCGACGGTTTCCAGCGCTGCCGCGCGCTGACCGAGCGCATTGCCGCGAATCTGCGTGCCGAGGATCAGGTGCCACAGTCAATGCCCGATGCCAGTCCGGCGAAATGGCATCGGGCGCACACCACGTGGTTCTTCGAGACCTTCCTGCTGGCGCCGCATCTGCCGGACTATCGGCCGATAGACGCGCGCTACGGATTCCTGTTCAACTCGTACTACGAGGCTGTCGGAGAGCGGCATCCGCGGCCGCGGCGTGGTCTGGTCACCCGACCCGACGTGCGCGAGGTCCAGACCTATCGGCGGCACGTGGACGCGGCCATGCTCCGGCTGCTGGAGAACGCCGACCAGGGCTTGCTCCAGCGTCTGTTGCCGCTGGTGCGGCTCGGCGTGGCCCACGAGGAGCAGCATGACGAGCTGATGCTCATGGACATCCTGCATCTGTTCGCGCAGAACCCGCTCAAGCCCGCTTTCGAGACCGGTCCGTTGCCGGAGACGCTGGCGGTCGGCCCGGACGGTGAGGTGCTTGCCCGTGCCGCAGCGATGGACGCGCGGACCGCGGAACCACTGCGCTGGCACGAGCACCAGGGCGGAATACGAACGATTGGCGTGGATGCGCCGGACGTGGTGGCCGAGCGTCCACACCGTTGCGGATTCGCCTTTGACTGCGAGGGGCCGAGCCACGAGTGTCTGGTGCAACCGTTCCAGCTCGCCAGTCGTCCGGTGAGCAACGCGGAATGGCTGGCGTTCATCGAGGACGGTGGCTACCGGCGTCCCGAGCTCTGGCTGTCGGATGGCTGGGCGCGGGTTCAGGCTGAAGCCTGGCAGGCGCCCTTGTACTGGCAGCGCGACGCCGGTGGTGATGGAGCGCCGAGCTGGGCAGTGATGAGCCTGCGTGGTCTTCGGCCGCTCGACCCGGCCGCCCCGGTCTGTCACGTCAGTCACTACGAAGCCGATGCTTATGCGAGCTGGGCGAAGGCACGTCTGCCGACCGAAGCGGAATGGGAAGTAGCTGCCCGTGGACAGCGGCCCGTGGGCAATACCCTGGGCACCTGGCAGTTGCAGCCACGCGCGGCGATCGACTCGGATCCGCGGGCTCCCCAACAACTCTACGGTGATGTCTGGGAATGGACGGCCTCACCCTATACCGCTTATCCGGGCTTCTCGCCCGCGGCTGGCGCGGTCGGTGAGTACAACGGCAAGTTCATGAGTGGCCAGATGGTGTTGCGCGGCGGCTGCTGTGCAACACCGGACGGTCACCTGCGGGCGAGCTACCGCAACTTCTTCTATCCGCACATGCGCTGGATGTTCGCCGGGCTGCGTCTGGCCCGCGACCTGTAGCCGCATCGCCCCGTGACGCGCGCCGATCCGTCGGCGGATCAAGAATGATGGTCGCGACCCGATGAGAGTATCCGCCGGCGGTTGTAAAGGTCAGTCCAGACTGAAAGAATCGGGGCCTGAGTAGCTCGACCGTTTGTGTCGCCCGGGCACGGGCGCGTTCCCCCGAGAAGCTCGTTTGCGCAGGTGCGTACTGCGCCACGGCGTCGCGTCGGCCGCAGCATCACCCAGGACCCAGAACGATTCGCTTTTGCACAGATCCCCATTCATCGTCCGAATCGGAGGCCGCACGACCCTGTGGGCGTGCGCCATGGGAGCCGTACGTCCGAATGTTGAGGAATCATGATGAAGGTCGCGATTACACGCGAACGTGAAGCCGGCGAGACCCGCGTGGCCGCGTCGCCGGATACCGTCAAGAAGCTGGTCGGCATGGGCCTTCAGGTGGCCGTGCAGAGCGGGGCCGGAGATGCGGCCGGCATGCTGGACGACGCGTACGCGCAGGCTGGCGCGAGCATCAGCGCCGACCTCGCCGCCACACTGCAGGGGGCCGGCGTGCTGCTCACCGTGCGGCCGCCCGACGACGAGGTCCTGAACGCGTTGGCCAGCGGCACGATCCTGGTCGGCGCCTTGCAGCCCTACTCGGCGCGCGAGCGGGCCGAGGACTACGCCCGCCGCGGCATCATCGCCATCGCCATGGAGCTGATGCCGCGGATCAGCCGTGCGCAGTCCATGGACATCCTCTCCTCACAGTCGAACCTGGCAGGCTACAAGGCAGTGATCGACGCGGCCGCGCATTTCCATCGCGCCATGCCGATGATGATGACCGCGGCCGGCACCATCGCGCCGGCGCGGGTGTTCGTTCTCGGTGCAGGTGTTGCGGGTCTGCAGGCCATCGCCACCGCGCGCAGGCTCGGTGCGATCGTCAGTGCCACCGACGTGCGCCCGGCCGTCAAGGAGCAGGTCGAAAGTCTCGGCGCCAACTTCGTGATGGTGCAGAGCGAGGAGACCGAGCAGGCCGAGACGGCCGGTGGTTATGCGCGTGAGATGAGCGAGGACTACAAGCGTCGTCAGGCGGAGCTCGTGGCGCAGACCATGGCCAAGCAGGACATCGTCATCACCACCGCGCTGATACCGGGCCGGCCGGCGCCGGTGCTGGTCACCAAGGAGATGGTCGAATCGATGAAACCAGGGTCGATCATCGTCGACCTGGCGGTCGAGCAGGGTGGTAACTGTCCGTTGTCCAGCCCGGGTGAGATCGTGGTCCACAAGGGCGTGCAGATCATGGGCTTCACCAATGTCCCGGGGCGGCTACCCGCCGATGCCTCGGCGCTGTACGCGAAGAACCTGCTCAACTTCCTGACACCCTTCGTGGACAAGGATAGCGCCGAGCTCGTCCTCGACTTCGAGGACGAGCTGGTCAAGGGCACCGTGCTGACTCGCGACGGCAAGGTGGTGCATCCGATCCTCGAGGCAGACCCGGCGGGCCGGTCGGCCAGCGGCTGAGCCGTGTCGCGTGGGTCGCATCACAGTTCCAAATCAGTGGCCGCCCGGGCCTGGCTGGGGCAGGCGCGGCCGGTGCAATCATCAGGAGGCAGCATTTCATGGCTGAGGCAGCGCATATCGACCCGTTCATCTTTCGTGTCGCCATCTTCGTGCTGGCGATCTTCGTGGGTTACTACGTGGTGTGGAGCGTCACGCCGGCATTGCACACGCCCTTGATGGCGGTCACCAATGCGATCTCCTCGGTGATCATCGTCGGCGCCCTGCTGGCGGTCGCGGCCCCGGCCATCTCGGAGGCGGCGGCGATCTCCAAGTGGCTGGGCTTCGGCGCGGTCATCCTCGCCTCGGTCAACATCTTTGGCGGCTTCCTGGTCACGCAGCGCATGCTCGCGATGTACAAGAAGAAAGAGAAGTAATAGGGGGCCGACATGTCTGCGAATCTCGCCGCAATCGCGTACCTGATTGCTGCCGTTCTGTTCATACTCTCCCTGCGTGGCCTGTCTTCGCCCGAGACCTCCAGGCGTGGCAACACCCTGGGGATGGTCGGTATGGGGCTGGCCATCGTCATCACCCTCGGACTGGCGGCGCCCGACGATGGGCAGACCTGGCTGATGATCCTGGTAGGCGTCGGAATCGGCGGCGGAATCGGCGCGCTCATCGCGCGGCGGATCGCGATGACCGCCATGCCTCAGCTGGTCGCCGCCTTCCATAGTCTGGTGGGGCTCGCCGCCGTGCTGGTCGCTGCCGCGGCCTTGTACACACCGGAGGCCTTCGGTATCGGCGCGGCGGGCAGCATCAAGGCGGGCAGTCTGGTGGAGATGGCGCTCGGCGCGGCGATCGGCGCGGTTACATTTTCCGGCTCGGTGGTGGCGTTCTCCAAGCTGCAGGGTCTGGTGTCGGGTGCGCCAGTGGTCTTCGCCGGACAGCACAAGCTGAACGCGGCGCTGGGCGTGCTGCTGCTGGTGTTGATCGTCTGGCTGGTGGCCAGCGAATCGCACATCGCGTTCTGGCTGGTCTGCATCCTGGCCCTGGTGCTCGGGATCCTGATCATCATCCCCATCGGCGGTGCGGACATGCCGGTGGTGGTGTCGATGCT
>JAGRHX010000063.1:6479-11902 GCA_020444775.1 Gammaproteobacteria bacterium | reverse complement strand
CAGGCCGCTGCCTGGCTGGAGGACGCGGGCTACCGGGTGGAATCGATCGCCCCCCCCGATGTCGGCGTGGTGGCCGATCTATGGGCACGGATCGGCATGGACGACGTGATTGCCCGGATGTTGCCGGACGTGCGTGCGCACGGCGACGAGGCGATCAAGATCGCGGTCGGTCACTGGTACGACGGCTACAAGCGGGCTCACCCCGACAGCGGGCCGCAGACCGTGCTCGACGCTTTGATCGAGCGCGAGACCTGTCTGCGCCGCTGGCAACTGTTCCTGCAGGATCATCCGCTGGTGCTGATGCCGAGCTCCGGCGAACAGGCCTTCCCCAACGATCTGGACATCCAGGGCGTTGCCGAGTACGAGCGCATCTGGCGAGCCCAGCTGCCACAGCTGCTGGTGCCGGTCCTCGGTCTGCCGGCGATTGCGGTACCGACCGGTGTCCACAAGGGGCTGCCAGTCGGGGTGCAGCTGGTATCCGCTCGCTTCCGTGAGGACCTGTGTCTGGACGCGGCGGAGATCATCGAAGCACAGGCGAATATGCCCTACCCCTTCGACTGACGATGGTCTGTCAACAAACGGCCGTCAGATACCCATCGAGGAGAGCGTCACCATGATCTGATTGACGATGCCGGTGGCCCGTGGATGCTCGATCTCGAAGCGCTCGATGGCCGCCTGCAGCGTCTCTATCAACTCGCTGTCCTCGTTGTCCTCGCGCGGATGAGCCAGACGATGCTCCAGGTTGGCGAGCAGGCCTTCGAGTCGCTGACGCGCCTCGCCCTGGTCCTCGTCCATGCGCGACAGCTCTTCGCGCAGACGCGCCATCAGCGTTTCGAGTTCGTGCTCGCTCATCGTCACTCCACTGTCTGTGGTCTGGTTGTCTGTAGCCCTTGGCCAGGGCTGGTCGCTGCTCGCGGCGTGGCCCGCCAGAGGGCGCCAGCGCGCCTGCATGATACAGCATTCCCATCTGGGGACCAGCATAAGCTACTGATTCAGCGCGTAATCCAAGCGCTGCCTCAGGAGCCTGCGGAGACCTGCCACAGCCCCCCTGGACCAGCCTCGAGGTCTGATGGGCTTCGCCATCGATCGACATGGTCGACAGCGACATGGTCGACAGCGACATGGTCGACAGCGACATGGACGACAGCGACATGGACGACAGGCTGCCGAGACCGTTTACCCTTTCCTGGCGGCTCGCCAGCGATGACCTCGCGTGCGAGCATTGCCTGGGGCCCGCGCCCACGTTCGGACGCCCCGTGCCCCTACACCACGAAACGCGCTCAAAGCCAGAGGATCCTCGTCCACGTGTATCACCGCTACCCGTTGCTGGCCGCCATCGTCGGCATCGCGCTGCTCAGCCTGCTGAGCAACGCCCCCGCCGCGCCCTTGCGCATCTACGCCGCCCCTGACGAGCCCCAGACTCGGACCCTGTTCGATGCCTGGCAGGCGCAGCTGCAGTCACTGCCGCCCGCGCAGGGTGCCGAGCCCGCGGTGAACCCGGACAGCCTCGAGGTGGTGCTGCTCGACGCCCGCAGCCTGGTCCAGCGTGTAACGGGCGAGTATCGGCGCACCGGTCACAGCGCCGACCTGTTGCTGGTGCCGGACTCGATCAGTGCCGCCGCACTGGCCGACGCCGGCGCGTTGATGGCATACCCCGATGCCGATACGCGTGCCTTCGACCGGCGCCTGGTGGATGCCGAGCATCGCTACTTCCCGACCCGACTGTCGACCATAGGTATTGCCTTCCATCGCTCGGCCCGCGCCCGTCCCACCGACTGGCAGGAGCTGACCAAGAACCTGGACCCCACCACCCTGGCCTGGCCAGCCCCACAGCACTCGGCCATCGCGCAGGTGCTGGTCGCCTCGCTGTCACGTTTCAATCGGGTGGGTTGGCGCTTCCTGCGCCATCTCGCGTTCAGCGGTGTGGTGCCGGTGCGCGACGAGGCGGTAGCGCTGGAGGAGCTGATCAACGGTCAGGTGGACTATGCCATCGTACCGGACCATCTCGCCGTTCGTGCCCAGTCCGAGGGTGCGCAGATTCATTTCGCGAATCCTCGCAGCGGTGGCCCGGTGCTGAGCTTCCCGATAGGCATCGGCCAGGGCACGACGCGGCAGGCGCAGGCACGCGCATTCATCGACCACGTGCTCTCGGAGGCCGGTCAGCGGGAACTGGCCAGACAAGGCTTCAGACCAGCCCACCGTCGGGTCCGGCCGAGGCCCGCCTTCGCATCCGCGAGCAGTCTCAAGCTCCTGGTGCTCGACGAGCAGCAAGCGCTCGCCGAGCAGACAGCGGATCAACAGACCTTCGAGTCCATCTTCGCGCCACGCTGACCGACTCCGCGCCGCGCCGCCCTACACGTCCTCAATGACCCGGTCGGCGTCGCAACGATGCGCCGATGGTGAGCAGCACCCCGAGCAACAGCAGCAGGCTCCAGATCGGCACCGGCACCTCGCTCGCGGCGGTCACCACCACGGTGAAGGACTCCGAATTCTGGACACCGTCGCTGTCGATCACACGCACCTCGATCTCGTGCGTGCCGGCTGCCAGACCCGAGCGTGTCAGCATGGTGCCGCCGCTTCCGCCGTCAGCACTTACCGGCTGCCCGTCCAGATACCACTGAACGGTGGGCGTGCCATCCTCCTCGTCGGAGACGTTCACCGTCACCTTGACCGTGTCACCTTCCGCCACCTCCGCAGGTGGTGCGGTGACCACCGCTATCTGTGGCTGGTCGTTGAGCGCATTGACGTTGATGGTGACCAGGGCCTGATTCGACTTCGCCCCGGCAATATCGTAGACCTCGTACCAGAACTGCACGGGACCTGTCGGCTCACTGCCATCGTGGGTGAACACGATGCTGCCGCTGGTGGGGTCGGGCACCACCGTGCCCGGGATCGGCGTGCCGGGGACGATGTCGACCGGAAATACCAGGGTCCAGCTACCCTCCGGGTCGCTATCGTTGCCGGTCACCGGAATCGTCACCTGCCCCTGTTCGTCGACGGTCGCGCTGTCGGCCACCGCCACGGGCGGATTGTTGGCCAGCTGCATGGCTGCCAGCACGTCGATCTGGCGGGTTCCGGGCGTTGCGCTGTTGACCAGGTAGCTCTTGATGTTGTCGAGATAGACGCTGCTGATTCCCCAGATCAGCGCAACCGCACCCGAGACATGGGCGCTGGCCACCGACGAGCCGCTTGGCTGCGCATAACCGCTACCGGTTTGGGTAGTTATCACGTTCTCGCCCGGCGCCGATACATCGACGAAGTTCCCGAAGGTGCTACCCGACCAGATACCGCCACTTTCGGGCGCACTGGCGCCTACGGAGATCAGCCGATTCGGATTGCTGTTCGGACATGCCGCCGGGTAGGTGTAGTTGGCGTTGCCCTCGTTGCCGGCCGCGGTGATCAGCAGCCGGCCCGAGGCCAATAGCGGCGCCACCTCGGCACACAGCAGCTGCGCGCCCACCGGTGGTGTGGCCGGCGGCGCGGCGGTCGAGGCATAAGGCGTGGCGTAGTAGTAGGCGAGATTGATGACCCATTGGGGACTGTTCATGGCCTCACGCACGGCCGCGGCGACACGCGCCTCGGTCGCGGCGTTTGCGGTGCCGTTCTTGCAGACGAAATCCAGGAAGCTGGCGTCGCCAGGACAGAGCACGTTCGCGTAATTACGGGTCGTGACCACCGCGCCATGGGCCATCCCGGCGATGCCGATGCCATTGTCGGGACGCGCCGCTATCACGCCGCTGAGCATGGTGCCGTGACCGTTGCTGTCGGGATCCGTGGCACCGCTCAGATTGAGGTCGGGGTGCGAAACCTGACCACCGGTATCGATCAGCCAGACGCTCCGACCAACGGCAGTGGAGATGTTCCAGGCCTCGCGCACGCGCATGGCATCGAGCGATGACTGGGTGAACTGCTCCGAGGTATGCACGGGATTCTTCGCCGGATCCCACGCGGCCAGCCTCAAGAAGCGGTGCGGCTGCACGTCGGCGAACAGCGATTTGAAGGCCGGATGCTCGCGCAGTCGATTGATCTTCACATCCAGATCGGCGCCGGAGGTGGCGGCCTCATCGAGAACCAGCTGCGCGTAGCCGGGTGAGCCATCCGCCCCGGGGAGCACCCCGGCCAGTGAGAAGCCCAACGACTTGGCCAGCGATGCCAGGGTCTGTCCTGACTCAGCCTCGTTGAAGCTCGGGTTGAAGCGGGCCAGTACCTCGTTCGGGACCACCGGCTCGGACACCCCTGTGTCCGGGTTCTTGTAGCGGATGTCGTTCACCTTGCCGAGTTCGCGGAGATCGACCGTGGCGATTCCGATGGGCAGGGCCGTCACGCAGGTCCTGACGGTGCCGGCCTGCACCAGCTTGCCACTGGCGAGAAACTCGACCCGTGCGCTGAACGTGACACAGCTACCCGGGGTCGCGTTGCCGTAGTCGAACTCGAACTTCGCCCCATACTGACCGTCCCCTGACCGCTCGTCGCCGTCCGTCCCCTTGTCGTTGAGCTCGACGATCGGCGTGCGGCCGACCCGCACGCTGACCGCCACCGCTTCATCGCCAGGATTTTGCAGCGCCAACGAGAATTGCAGCTCGGCAACCTTCTTCGTCGCTGAGGCATCGACCTGCTGTGGCCAGACGCCGAAGTTCCCGAGGGCGGTGGTCTGCGCAAAGGCCCCGAGCTGCACATCACGAGCGCTGGGCGTGCTGCCACCGAATCTGAACAACTGGAACTCCAGGCTGACCCGCTCTCCCGGCCGCAGGACCTTGCCGATCGGATCATAGACCTTCACCTGCACCGAGTCGTCGTCAGCGGAGACACCATCGGCGTCAACCATCTGGTTGCCATCCTGCGGGTTCTCGAGGGTCAGGTACACCGGTGCGAACACCGGTGCCGAGGTCGAATTCTCGATGTCGGCCGAGCCCTGGTAGAGCACACCGGCACCAAGAACCACCACCCGTGTGAAGCTCATTCGGGCGATTTCAAGGCGCGCACCTTGCACATCGATTATCTGGTTGCTCTGCGCGCTGCCGGGCACCGCACCCAGGAGCAACACCAAGCCGCTCAGCAGCGATGCGATGTCTCGCGCCAAGCCGCGTCGGCGCGGCTGCCCGCGATGTCCGGCACTTGAACAAAAGAATAGCCAGGCATTTTTCATGTACATCTGATTGGATCGTTCCGTCAGCAGGCATGGACCACGCCCGGTGTAGCGAAACGACTCTCCCCTTTGCGAAGCCTTGGTTGCGAAACCGTCGATTCGACGCGGCGCGGTTGGCAGCGCGGCAGTCGAAATCTTCCCCTCCAGCATGGATATCATCTTCTGCGCTTGGGAACCGAGACCTGTCCCACGAAACGTGATGGATGTCCCCGACTCGGCAGGCGCTGGGGAACTGCCATCTTGCATGGTCAGCGTTCGTCGCCGTCGGACATGCCCG
>JAGRHX010000063.1:0-6406 GCA_020444775.1 Gammaproteobacteria bacterium | reverse complement strand
GTCGCGAGTGCCTCTCGAAACCCCGCCGGTGACAGATCGATGTGCTCAAGAAGCCGCCCGTAGAGCATCGCGCTCGGCACCGTCTCACGGTCAAGCTCACGTTGGACATGCCACAGCTCCAGCAGCAGCAAGCGTTGCACACGGGTCAGCCCGTCGCGCGCGTCCGGAATCGCGTCGAACGGGTTCGAGGGTTCGGGCGGATCGCTTCGCACATCGCCTCGGACATGAGCGGGTCTGAACCGAGCATCCGGGCGCTTTGCATCCGGGCGATTTCGCACACTCATGGCAGCCTCCTGATCGCACCGCCGCCAACCGGCCGCGAGCATGCCCGAAGCGCGCTTCGCAGCCTGTACACTGAGAGGCTGACGACCGCGTCGAGCCGCCCCCCGGCGATCGCCCCCGGATCAGGTCGATCATGGAGGGCAAGCATCCGCAACCGGCAGTCGCGGCCGAATCGCCACGATCTGGCCACAATCTGCAGGAATCCACATGGACCATCAAAGCGCGTTACACACCGCCACAATCCTCGCCGCCGCCAGACGCGCGGGCCGACGTCTGCACGTGCTCGAGCCTGCGCCGGATTCGTTGGAGGATGGCTACCAGATCCAGGACCTGGTCGTGACCTGCTACGGTGAGCAGGTCGGCGCCTGGAAGATCGGCGCCACCCACCCGAACGCGCAGGCCGGTCTGGGCGTACCGGGCCCGGTGGCTTCGCGCCTGTTCAGTCGCAACCTGCTCCAGGGCAGCCAGCGGGTCAAGGACACATTCCTCATCCGTGGGCTGGAGGCCGAGTATGCATTCCGTCTGGGTGCCGATCTGCCGGCACGCGCGACCCCCTATACGCGCGAGGAGATACTCGACGCGGTCGTCTCGGTGCATCCGGCCATCGAGATCGTCGACACCCGCTTCGACAGCGCGCGCTCCGGCCCGGTGGCAATCGCCGACAACGTCAACGACGGTCTGCTGATCTACGGCGAGGGCCGCAGCGATTGGCGCGATCTGGACATGGTCGAAGCGGCGGTGAACATGGAGGTGAACGGTGAGATCGTGGTTCGCGGCCGCGGCGCCGAGGTGCTCGGTAACCCGCTCGCCTCGTTGACCTGGCTGGTCAACGAGCATGCCGCCGCGCGCGAGGGTCTGCGCGCGGGACAGATCATCACCACCGGTAGCTGCACCGGTCTGTACAAATCACCACCCGGCTGTCGAGCGCGCGCCACCTTCGAGGGATTGGGCGAGCTGAGCGTGCAGTTCGAGGCTTGAGCCGACTCCGGTGGTCAGCAGCCCGATGCCCGCGGATCGGCGGCTGACCACCGCTAGCGACTGATAGGGCCCACTGCCCGGGGTCGATCAGGCGCCATCAGCGGCCTCCGGGTTCCATTGCCCCTTGCGCATGCGGCGGATGGTGATCGACTTGAACACGCCGGCCTTGCGAAACGGATCACCATCGATGAAGGCCTGGGCCTTGTCACGACCATCGACGTTGACCACGAAGCAGCTTCCGGTCGGCGTGCTGCCGTCGTCGGTCTGGGTGGCGCCGGCCAGCACCAGGATGCCCTTCTGGCACTGCAGATAGTCGCGGTGAATCTGCAGATTCTCCTGCCGTACGGGGTCACTATTCGGGTTGTCTTCACAAATGATCACCCAGAGCATCGGCTCTCTCCTGTGTAGAAATTCTGCAAATCTGCCGGGTCGGTTCGGATCGCGTCTGGCGCGGCAACGCAGTGTAGCGCACGATGACCCGCTCGATGGCACCCCCCGACCGCGCTCTGGACCACCACGACGCCGCTCGCACCTGCCCGGCGATGCAGCCCGGCAGCCGGGCAAAGGAGGCTAGACATGAGCAACACGACCCGCACGCCCGCGCTGAGCGACGCCGAGCAGACCCGCCTGGACGAGCGCCGCGCCACGCTACGTGAGCGCTACATCAGCGCCGCGGACACAGCCGGCGCCGCGCCACCGGTGGCCACCGCCGGGGTCGATCACCTGGCCCTGATCTGCTCGGACATCGAACGCACCGTGCGCTTCTACACCGAGGTCGTGCACATGCATCTGACCAAGGTGGTCGCGAATCGCGACGACCCGAGCTCGACCCACGTGTTCCTGGACATGGGGGGCGGCAACCTGCTGGCCTTCTTCGATTTCCCAAGACACGGGCCCGGCAAGACCGTGCGTGGCATCGGCGCGATGCATCATCTGGCGCTCAAGGCCAGCGCGGCGCAGTATCAGCAGATCATCAAGGACCTGCGGGCCCTAGACATCGAGCACGACATCCATGGCGATGCCGAACGCGGCTCGGTCTATTTTCGGGATCCGGACGGTATCCTCCTGGAGATCACCACGGGTTACGACTGAGCGTGCCGCGCGATCCCTTCATACCCGCAGCCCCACCGGTACCGCGATCAGGTCGTGCAGCGCGCGTATGAAGGCGTCGCTCTCCGTCTCACTGTTGTAGTAGTGCGGCGAGGCCCGGAGCAGCGGTGGCAGCTGTCGGGCCCGTGAGTCGAGCAGCGTGCTGGACGGATCGGACACGCTGAGATTGAAGCCACGCACGCGCAGCGCGGTGGCGAGCTTGTTCGCATCCGCGCCCGGCACGCTGAAGCTGACGATGGCGCAGCGCACCGCGCCACTGTCGTGCACCTGCACCCCGCGCAGCGACCGCAAGCGCTCGCGCAGATCCTCGGCAAGACCCCAGGCACGTTCGCGGATCGGATCGAGTCCGAGATCCAAGGCATAGTCGACGGCCGCCGCGAGGCCCCGCCGCAGGGCGATGGATTTCTCCCAGGTCTCGAAGCGCAACGCGTCCTTGCGCAGCTGGTAGCGGTCCGGCGCCACCCAGGCGGCCGCCGCATGATCGATGGTCCACGGCTCCAGGGCCTGCAGCAGCTCGTTGCGGACGTACAGGAAGCCGGTGCCACGTGGCGCGCGCAGGAACTTGCGACCGGTGGCGGTGAGCATGTCACAGCCCAGGGCCTGCACGTCGACCGGCATCTGGCCAACTGCCTGGCAGGCATCGAGCAGATAGGGAATGCCGTGTCGACGCGCGACCGCGCCGATCTCAGCAGCCGGGTTGACCAGACCGCCGTTGGTCGGAATCCAGGTAATCGCGATGAGCTTGACCCGGTCGTCGAGCATCCGCTCCAGAGCCTCGACGTCCACCGCCCCGTGGCCATCACACGGCGCGACGTCGATGTGGATCCCCAATCGTCGCTGCTGCTGCAAGAAGGCCACATAGTTGGCGCCATACTCGGCCTGCGCGGTGATGACCCGATCGCCGGCCTGGAACGGCATCGAGTAGAAGACCCGATCCCAGGCCACCGTGGCGCTCTCGCAGATCGCCACCTCGTGACAGCCAGCACCGATGAGCGTCGCCACACGCGTGTACACCGAGTGGTTCTGCTCCGCCTCGAGCATGGCGGCCTCGTAGCCACCCGATACCGCCTCCAGATCCAGATAGCGTTTGACCGCGTCCAGCACGGGTGTAGGCGGCAGAGCCGCTCCGGCATTGTTCAGATGCACACAGTGCGCGGTGCCTGGGGTGTCGGCACGCGCTCGTGTCAGATCCAGGCTCGCTGGCGTGGGCATCGGGGTCGGGTGCGTCATCCGGTGAACCTCCAAGGCCGGCAATCACATGGCGCTCGATCGGACCCGTTCCAGCACCCGGTCGACCATCTGTCCGCAGGCACCGGTGTAGCCGGCGGGATCGAGCAAATCGTCGAGTGTCCGCGGATCCACCTTGCCGGCAATCTCCGGCTGCTCGAGCAGCACCTCGCGAAGGCCACGACCGGCATCCATCGCCTGGCCACAGGCCGCGTAGACGACATCGTGCGCGACACCACGGCCGAGCAGCGGCGCGAGTCCCATCATCACCGACTCGGCCATGATCATGCCGGTCATCTCCAGGTTGGCACGCATCCGCGTGGTATCGACCATCAAGCCTTCGAGCACGCTGGTCATCTGCGTCACTGCGCCATCGGTGAGCACGAAGGCGTCCGGCAGCACGCCCCATTCCAGATGCATGGGACCGGTACCACGCTCGTGGTCCTGCATCAGCGTGTCCATGGCCAGCCCGACCCGCTCACGCAGCATGCGGGCGATCGCGATCACCGGCTGGCAATTGATGGGATTGCGCTTCTGCGGCAGCGTGCTGCTCGCGCCGCGCCCAGGCACGAAGGGCTCGCGCAGCTCGTCGACCTCGGTGCGCATCAGCAGCACGATCTCGTTGGCGATGCGGCCGGTGCAGCCGGCGACCAGCCCCAGGCCCATGCACACCTCCACCCAACGATCGCGCGCGGTGTGCCAGGAGATGTCCGGCTCACCCAGATCGAGCTCGCGCATCTGCGCGGCGCGCACCGCAAGACCCTGCGTGCCCAGCGTCGCCAGCGAGCCCACCGCGCCGGCGCACTCTCCGACGAGCACCCGCGGCACGCAGGCCAGCAACCGCAAGCGGTCGCGATGCAGCTCATCCAGCCAGCCCGCGACCTTGTAGCCGAAGGTGATCGGGGCAGCCTGTTGCTGCATGGTTCGACCGACCATCACCGTATCACGATGGCGCGCCGCCAGATCGCACAGCACCGTCTCGAGCGCACGCAGATGGGTGTCGAGCAGCGCTAGACCTGTGCGGATCTGCAAGACCATGCCGGTGTCGGTGATGTCCTGGGTAGTCGAGCCCCAATGCACATAGCGTGCGGTGTCAGCAGAGCAGGACCTGGCCAGCTGGTGCACCAGCGGCACGATCGGAAAGCCGACCTTGTCGAACTCGGCGCGCATCGCGCCAAGGTCCAGATTCGCGACCCGCGCCTGGCGCGTGATCTCTTCGGCGGCCGTTTGTGGGATCATGCCCAGGCTGGCCTGCGCGCGAGCCAACGCCGCCTCGGTATCCAGCCAGGCCTGGAATCGGGCCTCGTCGCTGAACAGGGCACGCATCGACGCGCTGCCGAACAGGTCCTGATAGTAGGCGGAGTCGATCAAGGATATGGGCATCGTGGGCGGTTCTCCGGCTTGGTCGATGACCAGCGGCCCGGGCAATCGGCGAACGGCGCCGGGGTTCTGGGAGCGGGGTTCTGGGAGCGGGGCCGCGGCAGTCATCAATTGATGGTCGTTCACGATAGCAGAAGCCCGAGCCAGCACCATTCCGGTCTCGCCATCCACCCAGACGGCCCACTCGGATCGCCCGACCAGAAGGGCCGACCAGAAGGCCCAGTGCCGGGAGCAGCCTGACATCAGCAGCACCAGCCCCTCCACCTCACCCGTCGCCGTGACCGCCGCCGGCAACGTGCCGCTGGGCATCGGCCTGATGATCACCGGCACCTTCATGCTGACCTGCCAGGACGCGGTCTCGAAGTGGCTGATCGATGGCTTTCATGCCGGTGAGATCCTGTTCTACCGGGGTCTGTTCGCCTATCTGCCGATTGCGGTGTTCGCCTGGCGCGCCGGCGGTCTGCAAGCGCTGCGCTCGGCAAGGCCGCGTGCCAACGTGCTGCGTGCCCTGTGCAACACGGCCGCCGGTTTCACCGTGATCAGCGCCTACGCGTTCATGCCGCTGGCCGATGCCATGGCGATCCTGTTCGCCAGCCCGATACTGGTCACGGCGCTGTCGGTACCCCTGCTCGGCGAGCCGGTTGGTCCACGCCGCTGGGCCGCGGTGCTGGTCGGCTTCGCCGGCGTGCTGCTGATCCTCGAGCCGAGCGGTGGCGGGCTCGCCTGGTATCTGCTGCTACCGATCGCCGGTGCGGTGTTCGTCTGCTTCCGTGACATCCTGACCCGCAAGCTGGGCGCGGTGGACGGCCCCACGGTAATCCTGTTCTATACGGTCACAGCCAGCGTGATCGGCGGCGCGGCCAGCATGCTGGTGCTCGGCGCGCATTGGCCGTCGCCAGCCAGCTGGGCGGTGTTCGCGGCGATGGGGCTGCTCAACGGCGTGGCCCACTATCTGACCATCAAGGCCTTCAGCCTGGCCTCGGCGGTGACCCTCTCACCATTGCGCTATCTTTCGCTGGTCTGGGCCGGCATCATCGGCTACAGCGTCTGGGGTGACGTGCCGGCCATGCACGCGCTGCTCGGCGCATCGCTGGTGGTAGCCAGCGGGCTGTACATCTTCATGCGCGAGACCCGCCTGCGCGGACTGCGAACGGCGCGCTGAACGCAGCGGCCAGCGCGGCTCTCGCGGGTCCTCCGGGCGGGCAGTGCTACCCTTCAACCCTGGCACCCGGCCCTGACCCTGACCCTGACCCTGTCCCCGGGCAACCACGACAATCGGAGGGACGAACATGCGATTTGGTGTGTTCTACGAGCTACAGCTGCCGCGCCCCTGGAACGACGGCGACGAGCATCGTTTGTTCAAGGAGGCGTTGGAGCAGGTGGTGCTGGCCGACCGGCTCGGTTTCGACTACGCCTGGGAGGTCGAGCA
>JAGRHX010000986.1 GCA_020444775.1 Gammaproteobacteria bacterium | reverse complement strand
CCCAGATAGTTGTTGGCGCAGAAGTTGAGCACCTCACGGCCGGCCACCAACACCGAGCCGCCCTGGGCTCCCTCGATCAGCCGCTCGGCCTTCCACAGCCCGTCGTTTCGGATCTGACCCAACGTCTGGTCGACCCGCTCGTAGAACGCATCTCTGCCCATGCGCCCAACATAGGTCCACGCAGACCCGCATCTGGTGCCGGGTTCAGGCGTTGTATGCCCGGACGGCGTCTTTCAGGAACTCCTGCACCGGGCGGGCGATCTCCCACTGGTCGAGGATGAACTGGTCGAGCGTCTCACTGGTGAACAGCGATGGGTCGTCGAACGATCGCCAGAACACCCACTGCTTGTTCAAGACCAGTGGCTCGGTGGCGGCCAGGTCTTTCAGTTCGGCCGGGGCCCGTTTGTGTGCCTCGCCCTGCAGATCTCCAAACGTCGAGCGATACGGCTCTGCGTTCATCAGGTCGCGAAGGCGGGCCGAATGCTCGCCGACATAGCGGCGCAGGTGGTCCCGAAGTTCGGTCGATGGCTGGTACATGCCCCCGGCCACCCACACGCCGGCCAAGCCGATCCGGCAGGTGTAGGCGGGCCAAGCCCAGTCGTGACGGGCACTGCGTCCGACAGTGATGCCCAACTCGGTCTTGTACGGCGTCTTGTCCTTGGCGAACCTGACGTCGCGGTTGATGCGATAGGTCGCGTACTTCGCCGGAATCTGGTACTCGGGCTCGAGTTCGGCAACCTGCTCGACCAGAGCCGCAGCCAGCGCCTGGTAGGGCTTCTTGAAGTGCTGCTCGTATTCCTTGCGGTGAGCGTCGAACCAGGCCTTGTTGTTGTTGGCAGACAGGCCTTTCAGCCACGCTGCCGACTGGTCGGTGAAGAACGCCATGGCCGAAGCGTAGCCACCCGGTGTGGCGTCGGCGGCCGGTCAGTGAGTTGGCTTGGATGCCTTCCACGCCTCATAGTCGGTCAAGGGCAGTCCGTCGTCTCGCCACCCGGTGAACCCGGTTTCGATGTGGCTGACCCTCGGCACACCCATGTCCTTCAGTGCCTTGCACGCAAGCGCCGAGCGCCACCCGCTGGCGCAGTGGAGGATGAACTCGCGATCTTCCCCGAAACCGCTCTTGAAGTAGGGCGAGTCGGGGGCGAACCAGAACTCGAGCATGCCCCGTGGAGCGTGCTGGACACCTGGGATGACCCCCTCGCGCTGCAGTTCCCGGACGTCGCGGATGTCGAGGATCAGGGCGCCCTCGTCTTCGACCCGGCGCTTGGCCTCGGCGGGCGAGATGTTGTCGATCTCGGCCTTGGCGTCGTTGACTACGTCGTGGATGGACCTCACTGCCATCTCCGAAGTCTGCCACAGGGTCGGTCGTCGGCGTTCTTCCGACATCCGGCCGGTGTTGCGCTGCCCGGGTGTCGGGATTTCGCAGGGGTGGGGCCAGGGCGCCATCATTGGCGGGTTGACTCCAAGGGGGACGTTCATTGAGACGCGTGCTGATCGCCAACCGTGGCGAGATCGCCATACGCATCGCGCGCACCGCCGCCGACCTCGGTGTGCGTACCATCGCGGTCTACTCCGAGGACGATGCCCAAGCGCTACATCGGTTCAAGACCGACAGCGCCGTCGCCATTCCCGGGAACGGGCCGGCCGCCTATCTGGACGCCGAGGCGATCCTTCGAGCGGCGCGCGAGGCGGGGATCGATGCCATTCATCCAGGCTATGGCTTCCTCGCCGAGAGCGCGGCCTTCGCGGCTCGCTGCGCGCAGCTCGGCATCACCTTCGTCGGACCTGGCGCACCGGTTCTCGAAGTTTTCGGCGACAAGGCCGCGGCACGCCAGCTCGCGGAGCGCGTCGGCGTCCCGGTGCTGCCCGGCAGTAACGGTCCGGTCTCACTGGATGACGCGCGCGCCTTCTTGCAGTCGCTGGGCCCGGGCGGCGCAATCATGCTCAAGGCAGTGGCGGGCGGCGGCGGCCGTGGCATGCGTCCGGTTCATCAGCAGTCGGAACTGGCCGAAGCCTACGAGCGCTGCGCCTCCGAGGCGGCTTCCGCGTTCGGCGACGGCACGCTGTACGTTGAACAGCTGTTCCCACGGGCACGACATCTGGAGGTACAGGTGCTCGGCGACGGCTCCGGCCGAGCAGTGCATCTATGGGAGCGCGATTGCAGCCTGCAGCGGCAAAGACAGAAGCTGGTCGAGATCGCCCCGGCACCGAATCTCGAGCCGGAGTTGCGCGCGCGGATCGTCGATGCCGCATTGCGCCTGGCGCGTGAGGTCCGACTGGACAACCTCGCGACCATGGAGTTCCTCGTCGATGGCTCGGCGGCAGCGTCCGAGCGGCGGCTGGCGTTCATCGAAGGCAACGCCAGGCTGCAGGTGGAGCACACCGTGACCGAGGAGATCACCGGTCTGGACCTGGTCGAGCTACAGCTCGAGCTGGCGGCGGGACGGCGCCTGAATCAGCTGCAGCTGACGGAGCCGCCGGTGACGCGAGGGGTTGCCGTGCAGCTTCGCGTAAACATCGAGACCATGGATCCGAGCGGTGCCGCACGTCCAGGCGGCGGCACACTCACCGCTTACGAGCCACCCTCGGGCCGCGGGGTGCGCGTGGACGGGTACGGCTACGCCGGCTACACCACCAATCCGCGTTTCGACTCGCTGCTTGCAAAGCTTGTCGTGCACGGTGTGCATGGCCATGCACGGACCCTCGCCAAGGCCGCCAACGCGCTTGCGGAGTTCAAGCTGGAGGGTGTGCCGAGCAACATCGGTTTTCTGCGTGCGCTGCTCGCGGATGCCGAGGTCATCGCCGGTGACACGCATACCGGCCTGCTCGAAGCGCATGCCGATGCCTGGGTGGGGACGGCGCGACGCGGTTTCGACAACCGCTACTTCGTCCACGCGAGCACCGCGCGGCTGGCCGGTGCCCGGGTGGACACCCAGGACCCACTCGCGGTGCTCGAGTACGGTCACAGCAACCGACCCACGACGGAGTCATCGGCTGGCTCGTTTCGCACGGCAGGTCGCTTGGATGTGCCGAGCGGCCCGCCCGGCACGGTGCCGCTGGCGGCGCCCATGCAAGGCACCATCGTCAGCATCGGTGTCGCCGCGGGCGCGGCCGTGCATCGCGGCCAGGCCGTGCTGGTCATGGAGGCGATGAAGATGGAGCACGTGGTGGCCGCGCCGGTCGGCGGCTATCTGCGTGAATTCTCGGTCCAGGAAGGCGAGACCGTCTTCGAAGGCCATCCACTCGCCTTCATCGAAGAAGCCGAGGTCGGCGATTCGGACCAGGCCACGACCCGATCTTTCGATCTTGATCTGATACGCGACGATCTTGCCGAGGTCCAGGCGCGCAAGGCCAAGACCCTGGACGCGAGCCGGCCCGATGCCGTCCAACGCCGCCACCGCCTGGGCTATAGGACGATGCGCGAGAACGTCGAAGCGCTCATCGATCCGGGATCCTTTGTCGAATACGGCGCGCTCACCCTGGCCGCGCGTCGGCTGCGCATGAGCATGCAGGACCTCATCGATCGCACGCCGGCCGATGGCCTCATCTGTGGACTGGGCCGGATCAACGGTCAGTGGTTCGACGACGAGGCGGCGCGAGCGATGGTGGTTGCCTACGACTACACCGTGCTGGCGGGCACGCAGGGCAAGAAGAACCATCAGAAGAAGGACCGCATGTTCAAGCTTGCCGCGCAGTGGCGAACGCCACTGGTGTTGTTCGCCGAGGGTGGCGGTGGACGGCCTGGCGATACTGACGTGAAGTTCGGCGCGAACCTGCAGGTCGAGGCTTTTCATCTGTTTGGAAAGCTGTCCGGGCTGGTGCCGCTGGTCGGCATCAGCAACGGTCGTTGCTTTGCCGGCAATGCAGTGCTGCTCGGTTGCTGCGATGTCATCATCGCCACGCAGAGCTCGACCATCGGCATGGGCGGACCGGCCATGATCGAGGGCGGCGGCCTGGGTGTATTCACACCCGAGGAGGTCGGGCCGATGTCCGTGCAGGTCCCCAACGGCGTGGTC
>JAGRHX010000985.1 GCA_020444775.1 Gammaproteobacteria bacterium | reverse complement strand
CTGGTGCCACTCCCAGGCGCCACCGACATGCGGGTCCTTGGCGGTCAGCTTCGACTGGAAGTGATAGACCGGCTCGCCGATGAGCATCTCGGCCGTGTCCACCAGGCGTGCCGAGCGTGCGGCCAGTCCGTAGGTCGCGTCGCCGGCACGGTTCCACAACGAGATTCGGGTCCCGAGTCCCTCGGCATCGGCGCGCAGCAGCGAATGTCTGGCGATGGCCGGGTCGCGTTCCAGGGTCTCGCGCAGCAGCACGGTCTCGCGTGCGTCGAACAATCCACGCAGGAACAGCAGGCCGTCGCGCTGGTAGGACGCGACGTCGTCCGCGGTGATGAGGGTCGCCATCGGCAGTGTCTCCAGTTGGCAGGCGGCGCCCCTGATGCAACATGGTTGTCGGGAAGACGTCAAGTCGAACAACAACAAGGGGTGGCGCGCAAGAGCGTGTGATATCGGGTCCGTGCAAGACTGCCGGCACGCGAGACAGCGCAGCTGCGCGGGCTTCGGCCGTGGCGTTCGGCCAGATACACGTGCTGTCGACGATCATCTCAACTGTGGCAGGGGGAGCCGTGATGTCCGAGATCCGACCTTTCCGCGTTGCCGTGGACGACCAGACGCTCGCGTGGATCCGCGACCGCGTCGCCCACTACCCGTGGCACGAGATGCCGGACGACGGGGGCTGGGCCTACGGCACCAATCTGGACTACATGAAGGCCTTGTGTGGCTACTGGCTGGATGGATACGACTGGCGTCGGCACGAGGCGGCCATCAACCGGTTCAATCATTTCAAAGCGCAGGTCGACGGAATCGACGTCCACTTCATCCACGAGCGAGGCAGTGGCCCGGCGCCGGTGCCGATCATCATCACCCACGGTTGGCCGGGTTCGGTGGTCGAATTCCTGGACATCATCGAGCCGCTGGCGCATCCGGAGCGATTCGGGGGCCGCGTCGAGGATGCCTTCGATGTCATCGTCCCGTCACTGCCCGGATTCGGATTCTCCGGTCGACCACCCCGCCCCTGGGGACCGCGACGGATCGCCGGCACCTTCGCCGGTCTGATGCGCGACGTGCTGGGCTACCAGGGCTATATCGCGCAAGGAGGCGACTGGGGTGGGGCGGTGTCGACCTGGCTCGGTTTCGACCACGCACCAGCGTGCAAGGCGGTGCACCTCAACATCATGATCATGCAGCACGTCGACGGGCCGCAGGGGGAGGCGGAACAGGCCTGGGCCCAACGCTGGGAACGCGAGCAGCGGCCTGAGCTGGGCTATCGCACACAGCAGGCAACCAGGCCACAAACGCTCTCATACGCGATGATGGACAGCCCGGTAGGCGTCGCGGCCTGGATCATCGAGAAGTTCAACTCGTGGTCGGACACCGTCGGTGACGATGTGGAGAGCGCCCACACCAAGGACACCCTGCTCACCAACATCATGGTCTATCTGGTGACCCGCACCTTCAATACCGCGTCGTGGATCTACTACGGCCGGCGCGAAGAGGGTGGACGTATCCTCTCGCCCGACGGACGTCGTGTCGAGGTCCCGACCGCCGCGGCTCTCTATCCCAAGGAGCTGTTGGCGTGGCCACCCCGCTCCTACGTGGAACGCGTGTACAACATCGTGCGCTGGACGGAGATGCCACGGGGCGGCCATTTCGCCGCGCTGGAGGCCCCCGAGCTGTTCATCGAGGATGTCCGCGAGTTCGCCCGAACGCTGCGGTGAGCCGGGAACACGCGGCGGCAAGCGGATGGCAGCGGATCGGACCGCTGGCGAGCTGAGACCGGGCCGGTCAGCGCGGCAAAGCGACGCTCGACGCCGCGCCGGGGCAGACAAGGCCAAGCCTGGCCCAACATCGGCATCTCGGGGGACCGGCGCAATCCCAAGGGTGGTCGTCGGCTGTTGCCACTCATATCATTGACGATTCCCTCGTACAGCCACAGTCCATCGAGAGCCCACTTGCGAGCCATGCCCAGACAACTGCACCTGAATCTGTTCATCCAGAGCCGAGGCCATCACGAGGCCTCCTGGCGTCATGCCGATGCGTCCACGCTGCCGCTGACCGAGGTCGATTACTACGTGCAGCTCGCCCGTCGCGCCGAGCAGGGGCTGTTCGATTCGGTGTTCCTGGCCGACCAGCTGGCCTTGTGGGACGATATCGGCAACGCCGCACGCACCTGGCTCGAACCGATCACCGCGCTCGGCGCACTCGCGGTATCGACCCGACATATAGGACTGATTGCCACCGCGTCCACGACCTACAGCGAGCCCTTCAACCTGGCCCGTCAGTTTGCCTCCCTGGACCATATGAGCCATGGGCGGGTCGGTTGGAACATCGTGACCTCCTGGTCGGCGCCGGCCGCGGCAAACTTCGGCGACCAGAGCGAGGTCAGTCACGCTGAACGCTACGAACGGGCCGATGAGTTCGTGCAGGTGGCAAAGGCATTGTGGGACAGCTGGGGCGAT
>JAGRHX010000984.1 GCA_020444775.1 Gammaproteobacteria bacterium | reverse complement strand
CTTCTACGCCGAGCTGGTCAAGCACCCGAACGTGCTCAAGGTGGTCGCGCTGTCCGGCGGCTATAGCCGCGACGAGGCGAACGCACGCATGTCGCGCAACAAGGGTGTGGTTGCAAGCTTCTCCCGGGCGCTGACCGAGGGCCTGAGCAAGCAACAGAGTGACAAGGACTTCAACGCGCTGCTGGAGAGCGCCATCGAGAGCATCTACCAGGCGTCCAAGACCTGATCGCGGGCCCGTTCGCGTCGACTCGACGGCCCTGCCACTCGCAGGGTCGTTGTCTGTCGAGGACACACACGGGCTGCCCGACTCGAAGTTCCCCGCGGCGCATCGAAGCGCTCCGGCGGTCCTTCGAGTCCAGCGTCCGCAACGACCTGTTGGTCTTCCCTGTTGAGCTTCAATGACCCATGGTCTTCGATGACAATCGCCTCACCCCCCACCAGCGCACCGGATGATATTCGCTGGTGCTGCAAATGCGCGGGTCCCATGCAGACTCGTGAAATCGGCGGCAAGCCGCGACGCGCCTGCCCGAGCTGCGGCTTCGTGCATTTCGTCGAGCCCAAGGTCGGCGTAGGTGCCTGGGTCGAGGACGAAGCTCAGCGCGTGCTGCTGGTCAAACGCGGCTTCCAGCCCGAGAAGGGCAAGTGGAGCCTCCCGGCCGGCTATCTGGACCGGGGTGACGACCCGATCGCCCATGCTCAGCTCGAAGTGCTGGAGGAGACCGGTCTCGAGGTCAGGGTGCAGGCGCTGATCGACGTGATCCGCAATCCGCCGGAACAAGGTGGCGCATCGATCTTCATCCTCTACAGGGCACACGTGGTCGCCGGCGAGCTGCAGGCCGGGGACGACGCGGTGGCGGCCCGCTTCTTCGCGCTACACGAGCTGCCGGAGCTGGCCTTCGAGAGCACGCGACGCGTCATCGAGCACATCCGCAGCCGCGAGTCGCGCTGACAGCGCTTTCCATCGATCCGGCCCACAGCGACTCGCATCGCCTCGATGCCACCCGGCCTGGCCTCTCGATGCCCGCGGCGTATCCCGCCCCGTGCGGCCCCCAGACGCCGGGCCGGGAGGGTCGCGGGCTGCCGTTCAGGCAGACGCGCTCGGCCATCGCCAGTAGAATCGGCTGAGAACAAGCTCAGCCACGGGTCTTCGAAGATGCAGATCGGCCTCGCGTTTCCAACCACCGAGATCGGCAACGATCCCGTCGTCATCCGGGATTTCGCTCAGGCCGTCGAGGGCATGGGTTATCGGCACCTGACGATCATCGATCACGTGATCCAGTCCCCCGAGGCAGAGGCCGGCGACTGGCGCGCCTACTACACCATCGACAATCCATTTCACGAGCCGATGGTGATGCTGGGCTTTCTGGCCGGGGCGACCCGGACGCTCGAGTTTGCAACCGCAATCATGATCCTGCCGCAGCGACCGACGGTGCTGGTCGCCAAGCAGTTCGCCGAGCTGGACGTGCTGTGTGGCGGCCGCCTGCGGGCCGGTTTCGGGGTCGGCTGGAATGCGCTCGAGTTCGAGGCACTCGGTCAGGACTTCGCCAACCGTGGCCCGCGTATGGAGGAGCAGGTAGAGGTGCTACGCGCGCTGTGGAGCCAGCGTACGGTCGACTTCGATGGTCAATGGCACCACCTCCAGGATGCCGGCATCAATCCACGCCCCGTACAGCAACCCATACCAGTGTGGATCGGCGCCTTTGCGCGGGTCGGGATCCGGCGTGCCGGACGCATCGCCGACGGCCTGTTCCTCAACCCCAGAAACGCCCCGGACGAACAGATGGCCGCCGACATTGAAATCTGCCGGCAATCGGCGGTCGCCGCCGGCCGCGATCCGCATCGATTCGGTCTTGATGCGACCCTGCATGTCGGTGATCGGAACCCCGAGACCCTCGCCAGTGAGGCTCAGGCCTGGCGAGCGATCGGCGCCACCCACCTGACCATTCGCACCATGTACTCGGGACTGGCCGACGTCGACGCGCACCTGCGTACGCTGCAACGGGTCCGGGATGCCCTCCCCGACTGAACGCCGACGGCACTGCGTGTCATGCAGAGGCTGCTGATAATTCTAGGCGTGGCGCTGCTGCTGGCCGGTCTGCTCTGGCCCTATATCCTCAAGTCGGGGCTCGGCCGTCTGCCCGGTGACATCATGATCGAGCGCGAGAACCTGCGTATCTACATCCCGATCACCAGCATGCTGCTGATCAGCGTGGTGATCAGCATCGTCCTGTGGCTGCTACGCAAATAACCGCTCGTGCTGAATCCATCGGACTCTTCGGCCAGCGGTGCTAGCCGCGGGCACGTGGCTTCGCGAGCCGTGGCAGGACCAGCGTAAGCCCGGCGAGCACCGCGAACCCGAACAGCGCTTGGGCATGCCGCAAGCCGCTGTTGAGCACCAGCCCGTAGAGCGTCGGGCCGATGGAGATGCCACAGAACATCATGAACTGCGCGCCGCCAGCCACCATCGCGGTGCGCGTCGGCTCGAGTCTTGCCAGCTCGGAGTAGAACAACCCTACCCAGCCGTTGCCACTGGCACCGAGCAGCACGGTGATCAGGTAGATCCAGGCCGTGCTGGTGCCGGGCTCGAAGCGCGCGGCCGCCAGGATCGACACGGCCAACGCGCCACCGAGCAGTGCCAGGATGTGCCGTGTCGGCACCACCCGTTCCGCCAGCGCGCCCAGCATCAGCCTGGACAGTATCCCCGAGACATGAAAGACCACGAACACCTGACCGGCTTCGGTCGGCGTCAGGCCGACCTCGCTCCATAAGAAGACCACGTAGTAGGCGGCAATGCCCAGCTGACAGATGCCGAGCAGCGCACCGCTGATGACCACCACGCACAGCGCACGGGTAGCGAAAGCTGCCTTCAGCGACGCCGGCATCTCGCGGAGCACGGCGCCGCGGCGCACCGAAACGCCGCTACGCCCACCCATCCCACCAAGCGGCGCGAGCACGATGAGCACCACCACCAGCGCCGGAATCATCGCCAGCGACCATTGCCAGCCCGCGCTCAGGGCCAGTGGTGGCAATACCGCACCGGCCAGCATGCCACCGGTTGGTGTTGCACATTGTTTGATCGAGAACACCATCGGTTGCGCCGCTGGCCGGGTGACGCGGGCGAGCACGAAGGAACCGGTCGGATTCATCGGACCGGTGCCCATGCCGATCAGCGCGGCGCCGACGAAGGCCAGCACCGGGTGCGCCGCGATCAGACATGCACAGCCGGCCCCGATACCGGCCAGCAGCAGCTGGAAGGTGCGGGTCGGCCCGAAACGATCGACCAGGGACTGGGTGGCCAGACCGACCAGCATCGCGCACAGATACAAGGTCGAGGACAGGAAGCCGATGGATTCGGGCTGCAAGCCGATGTCCAGTGCGGCGATCGGTGCGATCGTCGAGATGCCATAGGCCGACATGGTCATCAGCGACTGAATGACGAAGATGGTCGCCAGCGGCCGGATCAATGCCTGCACCGTGCCCCCTTCGAATGCGCACGGCGGATCCGCCGCAAGCCGGGCTCAGACTTCATCGAACAAATCCCCGGAACGCGATCCAACGATCGGCGCCTCGACTTCGGCCTCACGTAGCCGGCCATCGTGCAGGATGTGTATCACCCGCGCCCCAGCGGCGACGAGGACGGGTGTGATCAGGTGATGACGGTGACAACGTCGTGGCTCACGCTCGGCGCACATGATGGCGACACGGTAGCGGCTCGCACCGACCAGCAGACGCTGGATGCCGCGCTGGAACGGCGTGCCGCCGACCAGCCGCAGCGGGTCCAGACGGCCATTGACATAGCAGTCCGGATCGGCGGGCCTGCCGCCCAGCAATTGCCCCAGATACACGTAGGCGATGCCTGTGGCTCGCAACGCGCGCGCCAGCTCGCGGTTGTTGAACTGCGGATTGAATCTCGAGAACGGCGCGGAACGCACATCGGCGACGGCGTCAATCGTCGCGCCCTGCAGCAGCGCGACGAACGTGCGCAGGTCATGATTGGAGTGACCGATGCTGTAGATGACCGGCGGGCCCCGGCCCGGGCCACACCAGGCCACCCGGGACGACTGCGGGCCGGTCGCGCTGTCTTCAGGGTCCTGCTCGAATCTCATCGGCTTCGGACGGCGGTATACGAGGTCCCGCAACATAGCACGTCCGGCACGGCACCTGGGTCACGCGCGCCGGGACCTCTGGGCAGGGATGACGGGCTGTGCCAGAGTGCCGGAGCCAGCTCGACAAAACCATCCCGCGGAGAACATTCCATGACCGATAAAACCATCAGGGTCGGTGTCATAGGCGCCGGCGGCAATACCCGTAAGCACCACATCCCAAAGCTTCAGGCACAGCCAGGCGTCGAGATTGCCTGCGTGGTGAACCGCACCCGGGAATCCGGGGAACGGGTCGCGAAGGAGTTCGGTATCGCCTCGGTGCAGACCGACTGGCAGGCCGTCGTCAACGACGACAGCATCGACGCCATCTGCATCGGCACCTGGCCATACATGCATGCGCCGATGACCATCGCCGCGCTGCAGGCCGGCAAGCACGTGCTGACCGAGGCGCGCATGGCACGCAACGCAGAGGAGGCACGGACCATGCTGGCGGCCTCACGTCTGCGTCCTGACCTGGTTGCGCAGATCGTGCCAGCGCCACATACCCTGCCTTTCGACCAGACCATCAACGAGCTGATTGCCAGCGGCGCGATCGGCGAGCTGATCGTGCTCGATGCTCATGTCTCCCCGGGCAGTGACTATCCGAACCCGGGCTCGGCCTATCACTGGCGGCACGATCGCGAGCTGTCGGGCAACAACGTGATGTCGATGGGGATCTGGTACGAGGCCATCATGCGTTGGATCGGGCCGGCCGCCAGTGTGCAGGCGATGGGCCAGGCGGTGGTCCCCTATCGCCTCGACACCGACGGCCGCCGGCGCGCGACCTCCATCCCCGATCACATCCACGTGCTGTCAGCCATGCAGCAAGGCGGCCAGTTGCATCTGAACGTCAGCACCGTGCTCGGTCACTCGCGTGGCGTGGACGTGCATCTGCATGGCACGCAGGGCACGCTGCGCTTGACCGGTCCGAGCACCGAGAAGATGACGCTGTGGCGTGGCGCACGCGGCGACGCGGCCCTGCAAGAGGTGACGATCGATCCGGCCAAGCGTGGTGGCTGGCGTGTCGAAGAGGAATTCGTCAACGCCATACGCGGTCGCGAGCCGGTGACCCACACCGACTTCGCGACCGGACTACGCTATATGGAGTGGACCGACGCGGTAGCGCAGTCACTGCGCAGCGGCGATCGGGTGGATCTCTGATCGAGCGGCCCGGACGGGATGTTCCGCGATGTAGGAACATCCCGTCCGTACGCTATGGTCCATGAGCGCTCAAGCGGCGAGATCGAGGCCGATGGGTCGGTCTCCCTTGATGGTGGTGCGATGCATCAACCGGCGGCTGTTCTGCTCGTCGAACGGACAGGCCTTGTGCATGCTGGCGCGGTTGTCCCAGATGAGCACATCACCCGGCGTCCATTCGTGGTAGTAGACGAAGCGCTCGTCGGTGCTGAGCGCGGTCAGCTCGTCCAGGATCGGCTTGCTCTCGGCCTCGCTCATGTCCTCGAAGCGCCGCGCCCAGGTCGGCGAATAGAACAAGCCCGGTCGTCCCGTGACCGGGTGCAGCCGCACCGCGGGGTGCGCCACCGGGGGCACCCGCGCCTTCTGCTCCTCGCTCAGCTTCGGACGGTCGGTGTGGTGACGCTCGTAGTACCAGACATAGTCGTAGACGATGTTGCGCCCGGCCAACCAGCGCTTGCGCTCCTCGGGCAGCGCATCGTAGACCGCGAACAGGCTGGCAAAGGCGGTCTGGCCGGTACCACTCGGACACTCAAGACAGCGGAACACCGATCCCAGCGAGGGTTCGTCCAGATACAGAAGATCCGAGTGGAACACCTTGGAACCGCCATAGGCGCCGATGTGCCGGCCGTTCTCGACGATGTTCGAGACCACGAAGATCTCCGGGTGCCCGTCCAGGCAGAAATTCTGCAGCACGTGCGCCTCCAGCGGCCCGAACAAGCGCGAGAACGCGATGTGCTGCTCCGGACTGATGTGCGACTGTCCGCGTACCAGTAACAGCGTGTGCTCGGCCAACGCCTGTCGGATTGCCTCCGCCGTGGCCTCGCTGGGGGGCTCCGCCAGATCCAGATCGTGCAGCTCCACGCCCATGTACGAGGTGAGCGGGGTGGTATTGAGTAGGCTCGTCATGCTCTTGGGTACCTCCACGAAGTATGTTGGCACGAAGTATGTTGGCACGAAGCATGTTGGCGCGGGGTGAGGTGGCCCGAGGTAGAGCTTGGCCCACGCGGGGCGATCTCGACAACCGACGACGCGCATCCCATGCTGTGCCCGATCATCGCCATCGAGGAACATAGCATGCAGTGGGGCATTCACCTGCCACATCTGGGGCGTCGTGTGGACGCGGCCAGCATCGTCGAGTTCGCGCGCGAGGCAGAGCGACTGGACTGCCACTCGGTCTGGGTCAGTGACCATGTCTGCTGGCCCACCTTGAGCAACATCGAATCGCGCTATCCCTATTCGGAGAACGGCGACTTCCTGGTCTCACCGGACAAGGACTGGCTGGATCCCATCGGCACGCTCTTCTACGCCGCCGCCGTCACCCGCAAGGTCTTGCTCGCAACCTCGGTACTGATTCTGCCCTACCGGCCGCCGGTGATCACGGCCAAGCAGCTCGCCAGCCTGGACGTGCTCTCCGGCGGCCGCGTGCTGCTCGGTGTAGGCGTCGGTTGGATGGCCGAAGAGGCGCGGATCCTGGGAATGCCCTGGGATCGGCGTGGCAAACGCTCGGACGAGCAGCTCGAGGTGTTCAAGACCTTGTTCGAGTCCCAGACACCCAGTTTCGACGGCGAGTTCTACAGCTTTCCCGAGGTCGGTTTCTTCCCCAAGCCACTGCAGCAGCCGTTGCCCGTCTGGGTAGGCGGTTCGAGCCCCGCCGCCTTCGAACGCGCGGCCCGCCATGCGCAGGGCTTTCACG
>JAGRHX010000983.1 GCA_020444775.1 Gammaproteobacteria bacterium | reverse complement strand
GCCGGCACGAATCGTGGTCGGCTCGAACCATCGTGCCCGGTTCCCCGGACCCGGGCCCGGTCCCCTGGCCCGCTAGCCGTTCAGTGCGACGTGCAGATCGACCGCCACCTGCTCGCGGCTGCGTGTCTGCCAGCGACGGCGTTTGGAGATTGGCTCGTTGACGATCTCCGGGTCCACCTTCAGACGCACGAATACCGGTCCAGGTCCACTCAAGATGGTGCCGATACGGCTCGAGAACTCGTCCAGGGTCTCTATCGACTGGGCCGCCGGATAGCCCGCGGCATGTGCCATCGCGGCATAATCCATGTGCTCCGCGTTCGGCACTGGCTGGCCACCAGTAGTGGCGTAGCAGCCGTTGTCCAACATGAAGTGATAGAAATTGGCCGGTCGCATCTCGGCGATGGTGGCAAGCGCACCCATGCCCATCAGCACGTCGCCGTCGGAATCGAACAGCACCACCTTGCGGCGAGGCTGGGCAAGAGCGAGCCCGAGCGCGAACGAGGCGTGCCCGCCCATTGCCGGGTCCCCGACAGGTGCGTCCAGCTCGGGTAGCTGGCTGATATCCACCCAGTAGCGTCCGCCGCGCCCGGGCACCACGATAGAATCGCCTCGATACTTTTGGAAGATCTCCAGCAGCTCGCGTGTCTGCATCATCGTCGCGTCACTCCTCCGGCCGCTCGTCGCGACGGCCGCATCAACGATTGAAACCGTGGTACTCGTCGCCGACCAGCACCGCGACCGGACGTCGGGTGGTCTGCGCCTCTTCGAAGGCCCAGCCGATACGCTCGGCGTCGCCATCGTGCTCGACCAGGTAGTACTTGATCTGGAAGGCGTTCAGGAACGGCTCGGTATAGGTGGCCGCGGTGTCCTGCCCACGGCCGTGGCGGGTCCAGCCCCGGTAGCCGATCATCATCACCACCG
The DNA here is from genome assembly GCA_020444775.1 of Gammaproteobacteria bacterium. The sequence continues at coordinate 1,896 of JAGRHX010000983.1, read as the reverse complement.
GAATGTTCAGTCCCATCGCCCAGCCGCGCATCGAATCACCAGATTCCATCAAGCCGGTGTTCTGGATCAGGATCACCGGGCGTGCGCCACCCACGTGCAGACCCGCGGCGGTCGAGAAGGCCAGCCCTTCACGGCTCACCGGAACCAGGGTCAGGGACGGTTCGGCGCGCATCATCAGGTACAGGAAATTGGTCTCGCTGTCGGGCAGCCAGACCACGTGGCTGACCTGGTGACGCTTGAGCTGGTCGAGGACCACTTGCGGGCTGAGGTTCGCATCCTCACTCATGGACGTGCTCCCTGGGGGCGTGCTCTGAAGTACCGCTCGAGCTCGGTACCGGACGGGGATTTGAGGAAACGGGCGTGGAAGACGGCGTATGCGAGCGGCGCTGGTGCAGCCGCACGGGGAAATCCCACGGGGATATCCCTCGCATGTCTGGCCTCGGGTGACTGGCCGATCATCCGCTGCCATGCCACGGCTGCCGGGCTTTTTACGCTGCATTGTCGATACTGGCAAGCATCCGGGCCACAGGCGACGGAGCGAACGGCTACCATAGCGGGTCTCGCAGGCCGATTCAGGAACACGAGCAGCACCATGTCCGATACCCGAGTCCGGATCGAAGGCGCTACCGGGCACATCACCTTGCAGCGCGAGAAGGCTCTGAACGCGCTCAACTACCCGATGCTGAGATCGATCGGCGCCGCGCTGCGCGCCTGGCACGACGATACAAGGGTCCGCCTGGTGCTCATCGACGCCGCCGGCCCTCGTGCGTTCTGCGCCGGTGGCGACGTGCTCGAGATCTGCCGGCGGGCCCGTGCCGGCGATCTGGATCATGCGCGTCGCTTCTGGCGCGACGAGTACCACGTCAATGCCCTGATCGGCCGTTATCCGAAACCCTATGTCGCACTCATGCACGGCATCACCATGGGTGGCGGCGTGGGTCTGTCCGGTCACGGCTCGCATCGCGTGGTCACCGACAGCACCGTGCTGGCGATGCCCGAGGCGGCCATCGGACTGCTGCCGGATGTCGGTGGCACCTGGCTGCTGGCACGGGCACCGGGCGCCATCGGCAGTTATCTGGCGATGACCGGCGAGCGGATCGGCGCGGCCGATGCGATGCATGCCGGCTTCGCCGATTGCTACGTGCCGGAAACCGAGCTGCCGGCGCTGCGCGAGGCGCTGCTCGAGACCGCCGATCCAAGCGTGCTGGAGCGTTTCAGCCGGCCACCGCCCGGCGGCGTGCTGGCGGCGCGCCAGGAGCTCATCGACAGCATCTTCGATCGACCACACGCGCTGGACTGCGCTCGGGCGCTGCGTGACCGGATCCAGGATCGCGCCTGCGATCCCGCCGATCGCGACTGGCTGCAGGCCGCGCTGGATGCCATCGAGCGCAACTCGCCGTTATCGGTCGCGATAAGCCACGAAGCGGTGCGACGGGCCCGGTCGTTCAGCTCGCTGGAGCAGAGCCTGGCGCTCGAGTTCCGCTTCACCTGGCGTTCGGTGGAGGACAGCGATTTCCTCGAAGGCATCCGTGCCATGCTCCTGGACAAGGACCGCCGGCCACGCTGGGCTGACGCCGACCTCAGCGGCCCGAGCCCGGCACGTCTGGACCAGCTGCTGGGCTCACTCGCTGAGCACGAGCTGTGGTAGATCCATACCGAGGACGACCAGAACGCCGCTGCCGCGCCGCGGCATAGGCCACACCGCGCAAGCACCACCGGGAGAGCCCTCATGGCGGACCGCAAGACCACGCCCGCTCGCAAGACCAGCGCCGAGCTGCGCAGCCGACACTGGTTCCACGACCCGAACGATCTGGGCGCCACCGCGCTGCACATCGAGCGATACACGAACTTCGGTCTGACCGCGGCCGAGCTGCGCTCGGGCAAGCCGATCATCGG
>JAGRHX010000982.1:3758-4126 GCA_020444775.1 Gammaproteobacteria bacterium | reverse complement strand
AATAAAATCTCGATGGAACTGGGTGGCAACGCCCCGTTTATCGTGTTTGACGACGCCGACCTGGACGCCGCCGTGCAGGGGGCGTTGTTCTTTAAGTACCGCAACGCCGGCCAGACCTGCGTGTGCGCGAACCGCATCTACGTGCAATCGGGTGTCTACGAGGCATTCGCCGAGAAGCTGGCCAAGGCGGTCAAGGCACTCAAGGTCGGGGACGGCCTCAGCGAAGGCGTCAACCAGGGTCCGCTGATCGACGGCAACGCGGTCGCGAAGGTCGAGGAACACATCCAGGACGCGCTCTCCAAGGGGGCACGGGTCGTCACCGGTGGCAAGCCGCACGCGCTGGGTGGCACCTTCTTCGAGCCCACCAT
>JAGRHX010000982.1:0-3680 GCA_020444775.1 Gammaproteobacteria bacterium | reverse complement strand
CCGCTGTTCCGATTCGAAACCGAGGCGGAGGCCATCCGGCTGGCCAACGACACCGAGTTCGGACTGGCCTCGTATTTCTACGCGCGTGATATCGGCCGTATCTGGCGAGTCAGCGAGGGGCTGGAGTACGGCATGGTCGGCATCAACGAGGGCATCCTCTCCAACGAGGTCGGCCCGTTCGGTGGCATCAAGGAATCGGGTATCGGCCGCGAGGGGTCGAAATACGGTATCGACGACTACCTGGAGACCAAGTATCTCTGTCTGGGTGGTATCGAGTAGCCCGCCGACGCCGTGCCCGGGCCCTGGCATCGCCGGGGCCCGGGCATCGGTCCGGTCCTCACTGTTCAACCGACCCGGTCAACCCAGGCAGAACCCGGAGGCGGTGTTGTTGCTCTCGTCCGACTCGATCACGTTGTCGCCGTCGTCGACGATGATGCGGAAGTCGCAGTCCGGATTGAAGCAGCTTGGGGGAATCGGAAAGACATTGTTGCTGGAGGTGCCGGCGGCCAATCCCGGGACATTCTGCGTCTGCGAGCCGAATCCGGGGAAGTCCACGGTGACCTTGCTCGGCCCCGCCGCGCCGCTGTCCTGATTGGCGGTCTCGACCAGCAGACCACCGGCAACCAGCCGGCAGAAGAATCCGTTCTGGTCCGGCATCGGCACCAGATCGGGCAGCTCGGCGGCGGCATCGCGCACACGCTTGGGTTCGACGGTCTCGACGTCGATGGTCTCGATGTCGGTTTCCAGTCCATCCTTCTCGATACGTTTCTCGGCGGTGTAGACCACCTGCACGTCGACCGGTGGCGGCATGTTCGCCGGTCCCTGGGTCGGCACACGGATGTTCACAAAGCCCTCGTAGAAAGCCGGAAAACCAACACCCGATGCCAGATACATCCGGCGGATGTCGTTGCAGTCGATGCTCTCGGCCTGCATCGGCACCAAGCTGGAGCCGAAGGTCGCGGTGATGTCGATTGCGGGGTTAGGCGTTGCACGCATCAGGCGCGCACGCGACGCCTTGTGCTCGTACTTGATGTCGAAATCGTGCGGATTGTAGATGTTGACGCTGGTCATATAGCGCCCCGATACGACCTGGACCGTATCGTCACTGCGCTCGCGGCACACCACCTTGACCGCATAGCTGTCCACCAGCCCCTGCGCGGCGACCGTCGCCGGCAGACTCCCAAGCGTCGCCGCCGCGAGTCCCACCATCCCTGCTACACGTACTACCCTGTTCATGTTCAGTCCCTCTGAAACGCTGGAAACCTCCTCGCGACCGATCGATCGCGAAGCCGGTGCATGGCTGCCGGACAGGCACCATCACCTGGAGCTTGAGTCTAGGGATACGACGAACGCGGTTGGTGACGCGCATCTCAGCTTTGGCGCGCCGGAACGACCGCTGCGTGACCTGTCCCACACTACGGTCGATTCCGGCCGCCGCGGCTCAGCGACTATAGGTCCTGGCACGTCTGCCCTGCTCTCCGGTGACCAGCACGGTGCCGATGGTCAGCAGACTGATCACCCCGGCGGTATAGAAGACGAGGGACGGATCGCCGGTGTCGAGCAGGAATCCGTACAGCGGCGGCGCGAGAATGCCGCCGATGTTGAAGCCGGTTGAGACGAATCCGAACACCTTGCCCATCTCACCGGGTGGCGTGACCGCACGGATCATCATGTCACGCGATGGCGAGACCACACCGGCGAACAGCCCCGCCGCGGTGAACAGCAAGGCGGTCACGAGCAGCGGCATGTCCAGGCCGGCAACGGCGAACACACAGGCAGCCACCAGGGCGAAGCAGCAGGCCGCCACCTGATCGTGGCGCCGCACCCGATCGGCGATCCAGCCACCGAGCAGCACCCCCACCGGCCCTGCGAACAGATAGCAGGTCAACACCGGTGCGACCTGCTCGAGCGGCGCCGCATACATCTCGGCCAGCACCGAGACACCGAAGGTGCTCATGGCATGCCCGGTCATCCCGATACCGACGAAGAACAACACGCCCATCAGCACCGGCAGGCTGAACAGCAGACTCATACCCGAACGCTGGCCGTCGGCCGGCTCGCGGCGTCGGCCGATGTCGGCCCGCGCCTCGCGCAGCAGATCGCCGTTCGCCATCAGCAGCAGGGCGATGCACAGACCGATGGCACCACTGGTGATGACCGCGCTGCGCCAGTCACCGAGCAGCATCAGGGTGGCCATGGTCACCGGCGCCATCGCCGCGCCGAGCAGGCCGGCCGAGGTGTGGAAGGAGAAGGCGCGGCCCATGCGCTGCTCGTCGACCCGGGCATTGAGGATCGCATAGTCCGCCGGGTGGTAGACGGCGTTGGCGAGCCCGGCCACGACCATCAGACCGACCAGCGCCGGGTAGACCGGGAACATGCCGATCAGGACGAAGGCCAGGGATTCGAGCAACATCCCGGCGATCAACAACTTGGGTGCGCCGAAGCGGTCGACCAGGAAGCCGACCGGTGCCTGGGCAATGCCAGTGGTCAGACTGAAGGCGGAGACCGCGAAGGCCAGCTCGGTGAAACCGACGCCGTAGCTATCACGCAGGACCGGAAACAGCGGCGGCAGCAGTAGAATGTAGAAGTGGCTCATGAAGTGAGCCGTGCAGACGAGGCCGATGACGCGCGATTGATCGCGGCCGGTCGCGATGACGGTGCTCATGAAGGTCGGTATCCTCGTGCCACGACGCAACAACCTTGCCGGATGAGGGGCGCCAGATTCCGACGCCCGAATCCCGAAAGCAGATCACGACGCCAGATGCCAGATCTTGACGCTGGACCACGGTCGCGCCCGGGAAAGCCGGCGATCGCGGCCGGACACGCAGATCCCGATCGCGAAGCGGCGCAACTCTAGCATGTCGGCGATGAGACGGCGCGGTGCTGGCACCCGATGTTGCGTTCCAAAGGATCCTGTCCCCGGCATCTGACCCCAAGCACCCTGTTCCGAGGTTCCCAGCTCGTGCTTGCACCGCTCGACAATGTGTTGAACCGGCTGTTCGATCGACTCGAGGCCAGCATCGATCCATTTCCGAGCGAGGTCCCGGACAAGCCGCCGGTCGGCTTCTGGCCTTTCGTGCGGCACTTCACCTGGCCGTTCCGCTGGCTGTTGTTGGCCTGCGCCGCGACCGCGGCCTGCGTGGCGCTGCTCGAGGTGTCGCTGTTCGCCTTCCTCGGCAGTCTGGTGGATTGGCTGGCAACGACCGAGCGCGCGACCCTGTGGCAGACGCACGGCCAATGGCTGCTGTTGATGGGCCTGGTGGTGCTGCTACTGATCCCGCTGCTCAAGTTGCTTTACGAGTCGATCATCCACCAGGGGCTGCTCGGCAACTTCGCCATGCGCAATCGCTGGCAGGCGCACCGCTACGTGCTGCGTCAGTCGATGGGCTTCTTCCAGGACGATTTCGCCGGCCGGGTCGCGAGCAAGGTCATGCAGAGCGCGCTGGCGGTGCGTGACGTGGTCATCAAGATCTGTGAGGTGCTGCTGTATGTGGCCTTCTATTTCCTCGGTGCGGTGGCGCTCGTCGGTTCGAGCGACCTGCGCCTGACCACGCCGCTGCTGCTGTGGCTGGGCGGCTATCTGCTGACCATGTGGTACTTCGTACCGCGTCTGTCGGTGATCTCCGAGGCCCAGGCGGATGCACGTTCGGTGGTCACCGGCCGCATCGTCGACAGCTACA
>JAGRHX010000981.1 GCA_020444775.1 Gammaproteobacteria bacterium | reverse complement strand
GGTCGTGCTTGCGGGGCTGGCGCTCGGGCCCGCCTTCGGGATCGTGGCGATGCTGCGGCTCAGGCGGATGGGTTGAGGCCTGCGCCTGTCTGCATCTGCCTTCCGGTCAACCGTTCCGGATCGTCAGCGTCGCGGGTGTCCAGACATTGCGGCGGCGCTCGGCGCGGGCTTCGCGTGACTGGGCGTCGTAGTCCTTGGCGACTGGCGGGGGAAACTTCGTGCGGTTATCGAGCGCGCTGATCATCAGCGTGGCGTAGGCATGATCGTCGGTCGGGTCGGGCATGAAGCCCGCGACGTAGATCCCGCAATTGCGGCAGACGAGAAACTCGATCGTCTTCATGGCGAACTGGTATCGGCTGAGCAGCGATCCGTCCTCTACGGTGATGCGCAGCGAACCGTTCGGATCGGAAACGGCGCGGGACTGGTGCTGGCGGCAGAACGAGCACTGGCAGGCGCGGGGCTCGGTGTCCTCGGGCGCGATATCCGTGTCGTACTCAACCTCGATGTTGCCGCAATGGCAGCCGCCGGTGTGCTTCGTCATGCTCGTCTCCTTGCCGGCAGTTGCCTATTCTATGATAACGAACGTGCGGATTTCGATGCTTTCGCGCGGCGGTGCCGCCGGGTCCTGATCGGGGAGTTGGAAGGCGCCATGCGCGGAGCAGCGCGATGAGTGCGGATCGGCTGAGTCCCAGCCTGCGATCAACAAAATCTCTTCGCGCTGCATTCTCGACGCGTAATACCAGCGCTGATTGGGATTGTAGGCGATCTGGTAGATCTCGCCGACGCGGTTGGGGAAGACCTGGTCGGTTGCGACGAGGTCCTGCTCCGCCATCGAGGAGGCGTCCGCCAGCGCGAGCGGCGCCCGCAGCACGGGGCCCTTAATCGGGCGCCAGACGTTGACCTGGACGACCCGCGCGGTGTCGCTCGTGAGCAGGCGCTCCGCTTCCTCGACGCCGATGGTATCCTTCAGACGCTGCGGGCCGCTCTTCGGTGTGTAATCGACGTGGACGCGGGTCGCGGGGCCGCGCTTGCCGTCCGGGTTCGAGGCGCCGCCGTCGCCGCTGTCCGAGCGCCGCGTGGCGTCGAAAATGGCGACGCGGCTGGCGCCGAAGCGCTTCTTCAGCAGGGCCTCGATTTCCGGATAATACTTGTCGCGCACGGCATCGTCGTCGTTGAGGTCTTCGACGGCGGTCGGTTCGGCAAGCAACTCGAAGCCCTCCTTTTCGAGCGTCGGCTTCGAGGCCCCGGCGCGAATGTCGGCAATCTCGACGTTTCGGCTCTCGATCTCGAAGAAAATCTTCGGCTCGCCGCCGGTGTAGGCTGCGCTGTGGAAGACCGGCTTCTCGTCCTGGGGCACGATGAAGCATAGTGCGGCTTCGATGGCCTGGGAGCGGGCGGCGGTGTCCTGCGGCATGGTCATGATCCTCGTCGACAATTCCGTCGCGTGGGCGCCGGTCCGGCTCGCATCGTTCATGTGCTGGCGCGGTTTCGGCTGGATTGTTTTCTGCTGACGCTTCTAGCATGCCCGGCTTCGAATTGCAGTTGGAAGCAGTTATGATATGCGCTGGATATCAGGACTTTGATCCGCGCGGCCGTGGCCGGGCAGACGGCTGTGCGAAGGAATTGGACGATGGAACTCAATGCGGATTTCTCGAAGCGGGTGGCGGTGGATGCGGCGGAGATCCCGTGGAAATCGTCGCCGATCGTGGGTGTCGATCGCCGTATGCTGGACCGGATCGGTGATGAAGTGGCGCGCGCGACGACGATCGTCCGCTTCGCGCCGAACAGTCACTTCTCGGCGCACACGCACGGTGGCGGCGAAGAGTTCCTCGTTCTCGATGGCGTGTTCCAGGACGAGCACGGCGAGTATCCGGCCGGATGCTACGTGCGAAACCCGCCGACCTCGGCGCACACGCCGCGGTCCGACGACGGCTGCGTGATACTGGTCAAGCTCTGGCAGTTCGATCCCACCGATCGCCAGCAGGTTCGCATCGACACCGAGGCGCTGGAAGCGAGTCCGGACCCGGAGCGCCCGGGAATCGCCAGTCTCGCGCTGTATGCAGACGACCACGAGCAGGTCGAGATCCAGAACTGGGCACCGGACAGCGGCATGCTGCTGGACGCGCCACATGGTCTGGAGCTGTTCGTGCTCGCCGGCGAGCTGCGGGCAGCGGCACAGGTCAGCGCGCAGCCGCTGGCCGAGCACGCCTGGCTACGGCTGCCGGCCGGTGACCGGCTGCGACTGGACGCAGGCCCACAGGGCGCGCGCGTCTGGATCAAACGTGGCCATCTGCTCGAGCCGCGCGGCTTGAACCCGAGCGCGGCGCGACCGTGAGGTCGAACCGCGTGCGCGCGGCTCAGCCTGACCCCGGCGGTCGGATCGAATAGCGCTCGCGCCGGCCGCTCGCCCGCCACACCCCGAGCAACAGACAACAACCACCGAGCACGCCAATCAGCCCGAGCAGCGCCAGGATCGGGTCCAGCCCGACGCCCCGATCCAACAAGGTTCCGGGGATGATCGGTCCCAGCGCGCTGGCAAATACACGTAGCGCGATGACCAGTGACCTGACCGCGCCCAGATGTCGCACGCCGTAGAGCTCCGCCCAGATGGCGGCGCCCGAGGTCTGCCCCATGCCGGTGGAGATACCGAGCAACGCCAGATAGGGCACCACCAGCCATGCCGCGTCCGCCAGGGACAACAGCAAGGTGCCCGCGGCCAGCGGCCACAGGCTGTGTGGGAACAGCCGACGGGCCCCAAAGCGGTCGCACAACGGTCCCATGCTCAGCATGGTCAGCACCGATGCGATGGAGTAGACCAGATAGCAACCGGTGATCCATTGCGCGGACCAGCCCTTGATATCGGCGATGTTCAGATGATGAAAGAACAGGGCGGTGACGATGATGGAAGGCGCGAGCACACCAGGCAGCATGATCCAGAAGGCCCGGTCGCGCATGACCTCGGCGCGGTTCCAGTCACGCTGTGGCGTCGATTCGACACCTGAAGGCGTCACCTCTGGAAGTCCGGTCGAAGCTGCATGCGCGGCTCTGCGCTCGATGGGCAAGGCTTGTCCGCCGAGCAGCCAAAGCGCCAGCGGTAGCAGCGCGAACAGCAATAACAGCGCGTACGAGGCGTAGGCCATGCGCCAGCCCAGGGCACCAATCAAGGCCACCGTGAGGATCGGCAGCAGCGCTTCTCCGGTGGGAAAGCCCAGCGTCGCGACTGCGATGGCACGACCGCGTGCAGCATCGAAGTAGCGGGCCATGGTGGTCATCGAGACATGCGTCATCAGTCCCTGCCCGCACTGGCGCAGCAAGAAGATAGCCAGCACCGCCGACCATACCGCGGTGGAACCGGCCATGCACACACAGGCGATACCCAGGCCGATCCCGACCAGCAGCGTGTAGCGTCGCAGACTCAACTGATCGATGAACTTGCCGGTGAACGGCAGGGCGGCGGCGCTGGCCAGCGTGCCGAGCATGTACACGCCGCTCCACTCGGTATGCGTGAGTCCGAGGTCCGCCTGCACGTGCGGACCGAAGACACCAATGAAGAAGGTCTGGCCGAAGCTCGAGCACAACGTGATCAGGAAGCCGAACGCGGCCAGGCGTCGGTTGCGACGCACGAATTGCCAGTATTCACTCAGGAGCACGATTAGGGACCGCATGTCGACAGAAGATTGGGCAGACGGCAAAGCGCCGGAGATGAACGAAGCGACGGCGCTTCTCGACGACGCGGCACGTTAGCACGCTCGCACGAACATGCTCGCACAGACGCACGTCGCACACAGCCGTGTATCACATCGACCGGTACATGGACGGGTACCTTGATGGGGCCGGCGGGCGCTCCGGCCACGGACCGCCACTGGCCACCCCGTGCAAGCCCGAGAACGGATGTCGTTTGCATGCGCGAATGTTCCCCGCTATACAGGGCTGCTGGTAGCGCCGCGCAATGGTTCGCGGCCCGGGGACGCGCCCTGCCTGGGGATCTGGGAGGTTGCATGACACTGCTCGAATACGTGGCTCGACCAGCGGGTGACATCGACCTGGCCCGCGCCGCCTTGCTGCTGGCCCGGGACGAGTATCCGGATCTGGACATCGAGCACTATCTGGTTCGCCTGGACGATCTGGCCCGCGACGTCGCGGTGTCGCTCTTTGGTCCGCTCGAGCCGGCGGCGTTGGACACGGCCCTACGCACGCGTCTGGACCAGGACCCCGGCACGGTGATTGCCGCGCTCGCCGATCGGCTGTTCGAGCACGAGGGTTTCAATGGCAACACCGGCGACTACTACGATCCGCGTAACAGCTTCCTCAACGACGTACTGGAACGCCGCACCGGCATACCGATCACGCTCAGCATCGTCTACATGGCGGTGGCACGACGACTCGGCCTGGACGTCGCGCCGATCTCCTTCCCGTCCCACTTCCTGGTTCGCGTCAACGTCAAGCGCATGGATCTGGTGGTAGACCCCTTCAACGCCGGGACACTTCTCAATCGTGAGAGTCTGATCCAGCATCTGGTCCGACTGTTCGGCGATCGCGGCACGGCCGAGGCCTATCTGCCACAGGCCCTGATCAGCGTGCCTGCAAACGAGGTGGTCGCGCGGATGCTGCGTAACCTCAAGGCCATCTACATCTCGCGCAAGGTCTGGGACAGGGCCCTGAGCATGGCCGACCAGCTGGTCCGACTGGATCCCAGCCAGGCGCACGAGCTACGTGACCGCGGCCAGCTGTACGAGGTCCTCGAGTGCCCGCAGGCGGCGTTGGACGACTACCGTCGATACCTCGAGCAGCAACCGGACGCCAGTGATGCCGCGGCGATTCAACGCCGGATGGTCGAGGTCGGCAAGCTGGTCTCGAGGCTCAACTGAGCATTCAGACGGCGCGCCCGTCAAGAGCGTGCGTTGCTGGCCACCAGGCGGGCGTGACGCATCACCGGTTGCGGTGCGAAACGACCGGAATGCGTGTGCTGCCACAAGCGAAAGCTCAGACTGCCGGGCTCGATGTCCACCGTCCAGAAGCCGTTGCGCTCACCACGCTGGCGATGCGAGAGCGCGGTCGGCACGCTCAAGCCGAACAGCCGCCAGCCGTCGCGCTCGACGATGCGCACGCCGCTCAGATGCTCGTGGCCACTGACCGCGAGCTCGACCCGATACCGGTGCAGGATATCGAGCACGCGAGCCGCTCGATGCGCCACGCGTGACGGACGGCCGGTGGTCGCCGACGCCGCCACCGGCACCACGGGATGATGCGAGACGAAAGCCTTGAAGCCCGGTGCCGCGCCACGCCCGGCGAAGCGAGCCTCGATACGACGTAGCTCCTGGCGCGCGAATCGGCCGTCCTGCCAGCGTAGATGCGGATGCCAGCTGACCACCGAGCTACCACCGACGAACAGCGCGTCGTCGCGCTCTAGCATCGCGCCGTCGGGCCAGGCGAAGAGACGACCGAAACGCGACAGCGGCCGGCCGAAACGACGCACCAGGTTCCAATAGGGCAGATCGTGATTGCCGGGGATGACCAGGGTCGGCACGTCGATCGAGCGCAGCCAGCGTGACGCGGCGAGAAACTCCGCGCCGCGGGCCCGGGTGGTCAGGTCACCGGCAACCAGCAAGACCTTGAGGTCCAGGTCGACGAGGGTATCGAGCAGACGTTGATTGCGCTCGAGTCGTTCCGCGTCCTGTCGCTCGCCACCGAAATGCAAATCCGCGATCGCCGCGACCCTCACCCAGGCACCAACCGGTCTCGGCGGCCGCCCGCACCGCGTCCCACCACGGACCTCGACGCGCCGGCGATCATGCTTTCACCAGGTCCGGTAGCACACCCTCCTCGCCGTCGGCGAGACCACGTCGGACCGCGGCCAGCGGCATCAGCACGCGTAACGCCGCCGGGCGAATCCGGTATTCCAGCGGCAGACGCAGACGCTCCACCTCACCATCGTTACAGACCTTCACGCTGGTCTTTTTCATATCGATACGAAACGACTCGGACTGCATGAACTCGAACTCGGGATCGTCAAAGCGCCAGACACCCAGCATCGCCAGCAGCAGCAAACGGTACATTGCCAGGACGCTGCGATGACGTGACAGGTACAGGGCCAGCATGCCGCTGGTCAGCCGCGGACGGTAGAGCAGGCTGCTCGGACCTTCCCCGTACGGATTGTTGGACACCGCCAGCGACAAGGCCCGGAACACGCGTGGCTGGCGACCGTCGTGTATCGACAGCGCGATACGCCGGCGCGTGGCGAACACGGTCCGCAGGATACCCAGATAGCCGTTCAGACGATGCAGCGCAGGTCGTCCCCGCAGCGCCTGGCGAAGCTCCGAGTACTCCGGGGGCACACCGAGGAAGGAATTGCACACAAACACCCGCCCGTTGACCTCACCGACATCAATCGCGCGGATCTGCGCGTCGCCCAGACTGCGCACCGCGGCATCGAGCTGCAAGGGGATCATCAGATCCCGGGCGAGACGGTTCATGGTGCCCATGGGCAGGATGCCGAGCGCCGCGCGGGTGCCCGACAGTCGCTGCGCGAAGCTGCGAATCGTGCCGTCGCCGCCGCCGACCAGGAACACATCGGCCGCGGCGGGGTCGAGCGTGTCGGCGAACGCGGTGACCTGCTGGGGCTCGACGATGTTGACCTCGATCTGGTGACCGGCGGCGCGGAACAATCGCCCGACGGTGGCTGCCACGTCCGCGTGGTCGGCACCGATCATGGCCCCCGCGCGGCGATTGATGATGGCGATGATTCGCATGCGAGCCGATTCCCGTGGCAGACACGCCATCCGGCAGCCGACCGTGTTCGCCACGTCACGCGGCCCGATGCGCGAACTTCGTCCGATGCCAGTCTCGTCCGAGCTTCATATCGAGCAAGCTTTGCACCGAGCTGCCGTTAAGTGGTATTACCAACAATTGTTACGAAGCGTTATCGTTACACCCGATCCGACCGATTCGACCCGTGGACGGACGCCGGAGCTCCGGCGGGCTTCGAAGTGAATCTCCGAAGTGAATCT
>JAGRHX010000980.1 GCA_020444775.1 Gammaproteobacteria bacterium | reverse complement strand
GCACGGCGCGTTCGGTCGCGCACTGGTATCTGCGCAACGCCTCGTCCACCTGAGAGTCGACGCGAAACCACCGCGGCTGCGCCGTGGGACGTGCCTCGCCTGGTCCGCGACGCGCCTCAGAACGCGGTGTTGTCCGGCTCCAGCCCGAGCAGCACGCGACCGACGGTACGAAAATGCGCCGGCCGGCCCTGGATCTGCTGGGTCAGCGCATGGATGTCCTGGAAACAGCGGTTCAGCGGATGGTCCTCGAAGATCGCGTCACTGCCGGCCAGCTCATAGGCCCGCGCGACGACCTCCCCACACTGGCGCATGGCGCTGGTGGCGGCCAGACGCAGGTGCACGCGTACCTGAGCCGTGGGCTGTCCGTGCAGCGCGTGCTCGTGGGCACTGGCCTCGGCCAGCTCCAGCAGGTAGGCGCGGCTCGCACCCCAGCGGCCTTCGGCTTGGGCGAGCCCGGCGTGCACCAGGTCGTCATCGATGAGACCGCGGTTGCTGAACGCGGGCGTCTTCCCCGCCACGAGCTCGGCCAGGTTGTCCAGCGCGCGTCTGGCAATGCCCAGCGCGACCGCACCGAAGGCGCTGGCGAACAGCAGCATCGCGGGCAGACCGGTAGCGACACCATGATGGTCGCGCAGCGGGTAGCCGGTGAGGGCGCGTGCCTGTGGAACCTCGACATCATGCAGGGTGTACTCACGGCTGCCGGTGCCGCGTAACCCGTGCACCTGCCAGCCGTCATCGATCACCGCCTGGCTCTTCGGCAGCAGGAACATCCCGAATCCGCTGGTCTTGCCGTCCGCCCCGACAATCGGTGACATGGCGGCCAGCCAGCTCGCGTGCTGGCAGCCGCTGGCGAAGCGCCAGCGTCCGCTCAGCCGATATCCGCCATCGATCCGCTGGGCGCGGGTGCCGGTCGGAGCGCCGGTCGCGACCACGGCATTCGGATCCCGGCCCCAGATCTCGTCCGCGGTCGCCGCTGGCAGCGCATCGGCGAGGTTCGGGAACACACCGCCCTGGCCCACGCACCAGCCGGTGCTGCCGTCAGCCTCGGCGATGACCTCCACGCAGCGGATGAACCGCGGCAGGCAGAGCTGCGAGCCGCCGAAGGAGGCGGGCAGCAACAGGCGGAACAGGCCTTGTCCGGTGAGGGCCGTGACCAGGCTCTGGGGCAGTTCTCGCCGCTGCTCGATCTCGACCTGCGCGGCGCGAATCATCGGCGCCAACGCGCGCGCCGTGTCCAGCTCGGCAAACGAGCCGCGTCGCTGATCCCAACGCATCACAACCCTCCCAGTGACCACCAGGCAGATTTGCATACCCGCTGCGACAATCGCAAGGCCGGCGGTGGCTCGGGATGCACCGGTGCAACCGGCCGCGCCAGGGGCCGTTCGCGGATGTGCTCCAAACGGCTTCGATGCCCGGGCGTAGACGCTACAATATCTGGCTGTCATGGGGCATGGCACACCGTCATTGCCCGCCGATTACCGAACTTGCGGATACCAAGAGGAAGCCATGCAGACTCCTGATGACCTCAAACCCGAAGTGGATGTGGCCTTCGATGTGGTCGTGGTCGGCGCCGGATTCGCCGGCATGTACATGCTGCATTGTCTGCGCAAGCTGGGGCTCACGGCTCGGGTCTACGAGGCGGGTGGCGGCGTCGGCGGCACCTGGTATTGGAATCGGTATCCCGGCGCGCGCTGCGACGTCGAGAGCATGCAGTACTCCTACTCGTTCTCCGAGGCGCTCGACCAGGAGTGGGAATGGAGCGAGAAGTACGCGCCGCAGCCGGAAATCCTCGCCTACGCCAACCATGTGGCCGACCG